>JACCUM010000163.1 GCA_013811805.1 Geodermatophilaceae bacterium
GACGAACGCAGGCGACTCGAATCCTTCTTCCAAGAGCGAACCGACCTACGGCGAGGTCAGTTCTGGGAGGAGGACCCGATCAGGGTCCACGCATCGCTTTGGACGAGCGGCATAGTGTCCGCTCTCAGCGGGCCAGCGCTCGCTGTCCTGCTGGTGCTGCTCGACTATGAGCGGTCTCCCGGTGAACGCGTCGATGTTCCTAAGAGCCGCGCCTATGAATACCCCCTAAGCCACTCTGCGTGGGTCATCGGAACTCGGGAGTTGCAGCGATCGGGACTCGTGGAGAAGTTGTTGGGGAACCTGGTGTTCGCGGCCGACAACAAGAATCCACGGGTGTCGGCCGACCGCTATCGAGTCAGCTGGACCATACGACGCCAAGCACGTCCAGAAGAGTCCATGGCTGCGCCGATATCAGGACGCGAGCCATCGCGTTGATCGCGCCCATTGGGGTACGGCATTTCAACGCAACAGCGCCAAGCCAGGTCGGATCGCCCAGTGCAACATCGTGCCGATCGGATCCCATTCACGCTCGCCATCAGGTCCGTGGTCCGGCTACCCAGCCGGCCCACCCGAGGGCGGGGTTAGACGCGGGTTAGACGGTCTGCCACCGGCCTTTGCTGCCCGTCGTCACGCCGAGCACCGTCAGCCAACCAAGCCTGAACTGGATCTGAGCACCCGATTCCCATTCAACGTCCAGGTGCTCGCGAAAGGGCGCGAGCAGCTCGTCGACAGACCGAGGCGCCTCACGAAGCCACTCCACCATTTCATTGATTCCGACAATGCGATCACGTGCTATTTGAAACAGGCGGGCGTCCGTTGGATCCTCCAGGTATTCCGAGCCGAGTGCGGTCACGACCAGCTGCTCGCCTTCGGTGTCGACGAGACCGAAACTTCGAAGCACCTGCCAGTACCCCCGAGCTGTTTTCCGACTTTCCACCCGGTCGAAGGTCTGAATCAGCCACTCGATCGCATCCTTCATGGACGGTCCCTCGGCAGCCACATGCTTCAGCATCGAGTCGAGGGCGTTCTTCCAGGCAGTTCCACCGCCCGGAAGCGGCCACAGCGAAAGCACCCTTCCTTGAGTCGCAGACGTCCTTCGACGGCCCATTGACGACCCGACACTGACGCCAGAACTCCCCCCAGGCGGTGCTTCGTCGTCAGAACCCTCGGTGAAGAACCCCTCATCTAGCTCCAGGATGGCGACGCTGCTCGAGGTGACACCGACCTCATTGGCAACGAGCAGGTCGATGAGCTGATCGCCATCCACGAGCGAGATCGGACTGCGGTCGGCTTCGGCGGCCTCCCGTTGAGCGTCCTTCGAGAAGTACGAGAGGGTGATGACGAGACCACGATCGTGCGGTCCAAGGCCGCCACGAAGCTCCCGAACGGCAGGAGCGCCGATCGCGCCCGTCGTGTATCGCTTCACCTGGATCGCGGTCCGAACGTTCGTAATGCCGCCGACGGCCAGGCGAGCGCGGAGGTCGATTCCCTTGTCACCCACGTATCTGGTGACCACAACGTCCTCGAACCCGATGGCCAGGAGCACCTCACCGATGAGCTGTTCGAACGCCCTCGGATGAGTCTCCCCGAGGAGCTCACGAAGCCGAGCGCGCACCTCCTGGTTCTTCTGCTCGACTGCGCCTCGGAGCGGGTCGGACGGGCGTGCGAGCGAGAAGAAACCCCGTCCGTGGGAACGGAAGCGCTGCGACTGACCAATCCGGAATCGCTTCTTGATGTCCTGCGTCACCGCCGAGTTCAGTGAGGCCTCAGGCGTGGGCCCGCCGGGAACAATCAGACCCTCGACCAAGCCGATCTCGGTCAGCCTCCGATAGTGCATCGGAGCGCCCTTCGAGTGGCGACGGAGGACGTCCTCCGCCTTGTCGGCTAGGGACAAGACTGGCACACACCCAGCATGGCCGACGGCGACACCGCCGCTGGTGAGCACCACTGCGCCCGCGCTCCGGTCTGGCCCGCACGCTCATGCCGATATGCACGCCGCCGCGGCGGCCTCGGCCGACATTCGGTCGCGGCATTCGGTGGGTGGCCGAACGCCCAGGCGAACGAGCGGCGTTCGCGAGAGCAAGCACGCCTCGGGGCGCACGGGCTCGACGCCGCCGGATAGCCGGCGATAGAGGCACGGGGCGGGTGCGGTGCTGGCGCGGTAATCGGAGCCCAAGTCTCGAGGCTGCGAGCCCTGATGGGCAGGCGCGGTCCGATCGAGGCGCCGGCCTCAACGCCTGCGGAACGTTGCTCTCCGGGTGCGGACAGCGCCCGTGCCGTGGTGTTCACTGCGGGCGAGAGAGGAGGGGCATGGTGGGACCGAACGATTCGGTGGTTGCGCAGCTGTGGCGATACCCGGTCAAGTCGATGCAGGGCGAGCGGCTCCCCGCCGTGAAGGTTGAGGCCGACGGCCTGGACGGCGATCGGCGCTGGGGCGTTCGCGACGAGCGCACCGGACGTGTGCTGACCGGCCGGCGCGAGGCGGGGCTGCTCGAGGCCACGGCCAGCTTGGGAGAGGGCGCCGAGCCCGTGATCAGACTTCCGGACGGGACCGGTCTCGTCGGGGCAGGCGACGCGACTGACAGCGCCCTGAGCGACTGGCTGGGACGTCCCGTGCGCCTCGTCGAAGCTGCGGCGCACGGCGATCGCGCGGAGTACTTCGCCGATCCGACCGACGACGCGAGCGAGGCGATCGAGTGGACGATGCCACCCGAGCGGTTCGTCGACGCCATGCCTCTGCTGCTGATGACCACTGCCAGCCTGCGCGCCGGTGCCGCGCTCCACCCAGCCGGCGCGTGGGACGTGCGCCGGTTCCGACCGAACCTGCTGCTCGACGCGTCGGGTGACGGCTGGCTGGAGGATGAATGGTGCGGACGGGTCGTGCGCATCGGCGAGGTCGAGCTGGTTCCGCACCAGCCGTGCGTTCGCTGCACGATGGTCACGCGACCCCAGCCCGGCCTCACCCGTGACCTCGACGTCTACCGCACCTTGGCCCGCCACCACGGCGGCAACCTCGGCGTGTGGACAGCGGTACTCAACGGCGGCACGATCGCCGAGAACGACATCGCACACCTTGTCGCCGACAGCCGGCCTGACCACTGACCGAGCCGACCGCCGGCCAGCGGTAGTGACGCGCATCCACCCGGCGATCGAGGACGCGTGCCGCCGGGATATTCGGCGTCGTTTGCGGATACCTCTGAATCCTCTACGCTCGCGGCCTCGCGGAGGCCGGGGCCGTCCTGGGAGCAAGGATCCGTTGATCTGGGCGCCAATCTTGCCGTCGACGCTTCAGGGTGCGATCTCTGCCAGCTCCGGTCGGAAGTGGCTCTCAGCTCATCACCGGCTCACCGGGCGCGATTCTCGGAGCTCCGGGTGCGCCACGCCCTGACCCCGGCAGGCGAGTCGGGTGCTCAACGATTACGCCGTTCCCGGCGCCGCGAGGAACTTCGCTCATCGGCGCGGGCCGGCTCGTACACGTGCAGCATGGTTTCCGCGCCGTCCCAGCGGGGCAGCGCCGTGCGAAACGTTCGGGTCCAGTGTGCGTCGATCCCGCAGGTGCAGGCCATGTCGGCGACGCCGTAGGTGCACGCGATGCACGCAGCGGTCTCGCCGAGTCGGGCGTGAAAGCCGCTGTCACCCGTGCGCCCGCCCGGACCTTCACCGACGAAGACGACGTGGTGGCCACCGGCCGCGTGGTACCGGTCGACCGCGTCAGACGCCCACGTCTCGTTCCGCGTCGGCCAGACGAGGAGCAACGATCGTTCGGCCCATTTCTCGACGACGCGCTCGTCGCCGGGGTGTATATGGTGCCAGGGCTGCACACCGGCGAACCACGCGTTGGCGAGCGACGGTGGCGGCGCCACGTCATAAGCGACGACGTCGACGCCGCGGCGGGCGAGCAGCGCCGCCCAGTAGCCCGTGCCCGCGCCCAATTCGAGCACGCCACGGGGCGAGCAGGCGACGATCGCGTCGAGCGCCGCGTCCGTCGGCAGAGCGAACCCGTAGCGCCGCAGCGTCTGTGGCTCGCCCGGACATCATCGCCTGGCGCGATGGGCGACAACGCTCACAGTGAGGCGGCGCTCGCTGGATAACTTTAGTCTTGTGCGACGTAGCCTCGCCCAGGTCGTTCACCTCGGCGAGGCGGCAGCACAGTCCGAGCTATAGTGCCGCAAGCTTGACGAACCTAGTAAGGGCCCGGAGGTCATGTGAAATCAATATCGGCTAGCTTTCGGCGTGCGATGCGCCCGAGGTTGCTGGCCCTGGGCCTCTTCCCGCTGGTGGTGGCGCAATGTCCGGCTCCTGTGGGTGATGATGATGCGGCAGACCGGGCGCTGTGTCAGCAGACGGCCGCGAGATGCATTCTTGTGCATCAGGTAGATGGCCAGAATCGGTTGGAACTTTATGAGAACCGGACGATGATCGACTCGGTCGTCGTGAATACTGGCCCGTCCGGTCGTCGCACGCGAAACACTACAAGTAAGTACATCTACGACGAGACATTTAGCACTGAGTCGTCTGAGACGGTAACTAACGCATCGCAAGGAGTTGATCCGAAGAGATGGGCTCCAGGGGTTCGTCAGGTCTACGACTACGCCCGTACTGGGTTGATGGGTGATCCACACAAGTTTGACGGTGGCGAAGCCTTTCACTGGCGTGTGCAGTACAGCTCCGAGAAGGATGAGAATGGTAAGAGCATCCCGGTTCTGGTCGGGGGATTAGCCCAGGAGCAGAATGAGTATTTCGGCGGGTACGCCGGCGATGGCTGCGTTCACGTGCCGAAATGGTTCATCGACAACTACGACGGCACCTACTTCCAGAGGAACGTCATTGTCCGGGTCCAGGATCAGCCAACGACTTGAAGTAAGAGTTGAAGCGCTGCCGGCCCGAAGACGTACAATCGAGCCGACCGGAGTGCTCGCTCGACTCACACAAGTGCCGGCCGGTCGACGAGCGAAGCACCTAGACTGGCCGCATTCACGAAGATGTCGTCGGCGGCCACTCGCATATTCCGGCCGAGGGTGACTGTGCATGAACGGTGTGGTTCGGCAAGACTGGCCTCGTTCGGATCCACACGGGGGTCCTTGCTCGATGGGAGGACTGTCGTGAGACGCATGACGCGAAGGGTTGTCTGGGTGGCGGCGATCTTCGTCCCGTTTGTTGTGACGCCCCCTCCGGTGGTCGATGCCGGCGGCGGCGGGAAGGGGCCGCCTGAGACGCTGGCGTCACGCCAGGTCGTCTCCAACGAGCAGATCGTCGAGTCTTCGTTTCCGATCGATTTCGTCGGTGTCGTCTATGAACGAGGTGGTCGGGGCGGTGCCATCCGGTTCCGCCGCGACGGCCGTTGGGAGGACTGGACGCCACTGGAGGACGATGGGATCGAGCGACCAGGGAAGTGGGCCAGTGGCCTGGTCGCCGGCGGGGACGCTGAGGCGTTCCAAGTCAGAGTCGCCGGTGGGGCACGAACCGCCGACGCCTTGGTGTTGAACACGACCGACGGACCCATGTCGGCGGCGACGACGGGATGTTCGGACACCTCGGCGACGGTGACGCGGTGCGAATGGGGTGCCGATGAGTCGTTGATGACGTGGGGAGCGCCGGAGTTCTACCCGCCCCAGAAGCTGACCGTCCATCACACGGCGACAGCGAATGGCGACCAGGATCCTGCTGCGACGATGCGGGCGATCTACCGATATCAGGCCGTCGACCGCGGGTTCGGTGACATCGGCTACCACTACCTCATCGACGAGACGGGCCGGGTGTACGAAGGCCGTCATTCGGGCGCGGACCCGTACGTCGCCCACGACGAGAACGGCAACGTCGTCACGGCCGCCCACGTCGGCGGGTTCAACTCCGGCAACACCGGTGTTGCCCTGTTGGGCACTCTCACATCAGTCGAACCGACCGGCTCCGCCCGTTCGTCGCTGGAGCAGCTGTTGCGCGAGTTGACGTCATCCCAACGGATCGATCCGCACGGGGCGTCGCAGTACGTGAACCCTGTCAACGGCACGACGAAGACGGTGGCGAACATTTCGGGGCATCGAGACTGGGCCGCCACCGAATGTCCTGGCGGTGCCCTGTACGGGCTGTTGCCGGCGATCCGCGACGCCGTCGCCGGTCAGTCCCCGCCAACCGACAACGTGGCGCCCGTCATCGCCAACGCCAGCGTGCAGGCGAAACAGACGACCGCCACCGCCAGATCTGGCGTTCCGCACTTCTGGGAGGCGTTATCCGCCCCCACCGTTCATGGC
>JACCUM010000176.1 GCA_013811805.1 Geodermatophilaceae bacterium
CTTGAATCGGAACTTCGCCTGGATGTCGTTGACGACCGGCCGTCCGGTCTCGGTGAACGTGTAGTGGGCCTTCCAGTGGGCCGTCCCGCTCCCCTCGTCAGCCTGATGCTCGAGCAGTTCGACGCGCACCTTGCCCGGACCCTCGGTGAGCATCTGCCACATCGCCCCGGCCCGTGGACCACGCAGATCTGTAAAGACCGGATCGGAGAACTGCACGTCGGGCGAGTAGCACGCGGCCATCGCCTTCCCGTCGCCCTCGTCGAAGGCCCCGTAGAAGCGCTCGATCAGTGCCACATTCGGTGCGGTCATCGTGCCTTCCTTCCTTGATCGGATAGCGGCAGTGCACCGCGTCTGCCGAGATCCTCTCGCACGCTGGGCCGGGGGTCGGCAACCTGCGCGGCTCGCGCCATCTCACCTGTCGAGAGCTATCCGCAGACCGTTGAGCACAGCGGTGAGGGTGCCCGGTCCGTCCAGAGCGGCCAGGACGCATGCGGTACCGACGACGATCCCGTCCGCGCCGAGTTCGGTCGCCCGCCGAGCCTGCGCCGGGGTACCGATACCGAAGCCGAGCACGATGGGTGCGGTCACTCCCTCGTCGCGGAGCCCAGCGAGGATGGCTGCGTTGTCCTGGCCAACGTGGTCCCGCACCCCCGTCACGCCGGCGGTGGCGGCCAACATCGCGTACGCCCTCGCCCCGCGAGCGGCGTCGATCTGCCTTTCGGTCGGCGGGTGGTCGAGGAACGGGATCGCAGACAACGATCCGCCGGATGGAGCGGCCGCTAGCGCCGCGGCCAGTACGGTCGGCGCCGTTCCCGGCAACAGCACTCCGCGGGCGCCCGACGCACTGACCATCTCGAGGTAGGCGTCGTCGGGCTGCTTCGCGTAGCTCATCCAGACGGCGCTCGCTGCGCTGCGCATCGAGAGTTGATCAGCAAGCGTGTCGGCGGCTCGCCGGCCGACGACTCCAGCCGCGACAGACCGATGCATCGAGTCCGTGATCACTTTGCCGTCCAAGGTCGGACCGGGGACCGCGATTCCGGCTTCGATGATGTCCACCCCGCAGTCGACGTAGCGCGCCACGCTCGCCGACGGTGTCTTCGGGTCACCGACCGGGAGGTAGCAGATCAGTAGCGGCTTTCCCCGCCTGGCCGGGCCGGTACGGGCGATCAGTGGGTCGGAGCCGACCAGCATCACTGCGCTGTCCCCGCGCGCGCCCGGCTGCCTCGCCGTGTCCCTGCAGCCGTCGCCTGACTGGCATCTGTGGACGCCGATCCTGGATCGGTTGCCTCGACCTCCGGGCGGAGCAGTTCGCGGATCTCCGTGCGCAGCGGGAGGAACTCGGGGTGGGCGACGACCTTGTCCAGTGCACGGTCGGGTCCGAAGGGAAGCTCGAATATCTGCCGGATCCGAGCCGGCCTGCTGGACATCACCGCAAGCCGGTCGGCCAGGAGCAGAGCCTCGTCGATGTCATGGGTGACCAGCAGCGTCGTCGTCTGGAACCGGCGCACGATTCCCAGCAGCTCCTCTTGTAGATATCCGCGGGTCAGTGCGTCCAGTGCTCCGAACGGCTCGTCGAGGAGCAGCAGTCCGGGGTCCAGGGCCAAGCCGCGGGCAAGGGCGGCACGCTGCTGCATGCCTCCGCTCAGTTCGTGAGGGTATTTGTCTTTGTGCTGTCCTAGGTGGACGAGGTCCAAGGCTTCGTCGGCGCGATCACGGATGTCCTTGCGGGAGAGACCGATCTGTTCGAGGCTGAACTCGACGTTTGCCTGGACATCGCGCCAGGGAAGCAGACGCGGGTTCTGGAAGACGTACGCGCTGCGTACCTCGGGGTCAGCAACTCGCACGCTGCCGCTGGTGACGTCGGTGAGTCCGGCCACGAGGTTGAGCACGGTCGATTTGCCGCAACCGGACGGCCCGATGATCGCCACCAGCTCGCCACGGCCGACATCCAGATCGACATCGACCAGGACGGACTCCTCGGCTCGGCGGCCGAAGGACTTGCAGACACGTTCGAATGTGACCAGCGGCTGCGGATCGTCCTGCGCCATGTCAGGTCCTCCGCATGTGCCGGGTCAGGCGTCGTTCGACCGGACGGAAGAGGCCGTACTCCACCAGCAGAGTTAGCGCGACCACCGACAATCCCCACATGAACACCGTCGAGGTGTCCAGCAACGAGATCGCCGTGTTGACGTTGAAGCCGATCCCAGCGCTGCCCATCAGGTACTCCGAGAAGAGGGTGATCTGCCATGCCACCCCGAGGGTGATCCGGGCACCGGCGAGGAAGTACGGGATCACCGACGGCACGACGACCGTACGCATGATCGTTGTCTCGTTGGCGTGGTAGGCGCGGGCCATGTCGACGAGATCGCGATCGATGGCCCGGGTGCCTTGGATGACGTTGAGCAGGAAGTAGGTGATGGAGCCGGCGACTGTCACCCCGATCACGGATTCGTCGCTGATCCCGTAGATCGCCAGCGCCAAAGCGATCAGAACGACCGTGGGGACCGTCTGGAAGAAGACCAGCACCACCCGGCTCAGATCCTCGGCGATGATCGATCGGCCGATCAGGATTCCCAAGGGCAGGCCGGCGACGAGCACGATCGCGAACGCCGACCCTAGATGCCCCAGGGTGGCGATGACCTGCTCGACCCAGACCCCCCGCTCGACGGCCCGGGTGAACGAGGCCCAGACATCGGCCGGGGTGGGGAAGACGAAGCTGGGGTAGTTCGGCGCGATGAGTGCCCAAGCCACACCCAGCACGACCACGGCTGCCAGGACGCGCAGCCCTCGGCGGGCCGTCCTCGCCCTGCCCGCCGAGAGACCTTGGCGGGCAGGGACGGCCGTCGGTGTCGTCGCACCGGTCTCCGGGGGGGACCCGATCAGCGAACTCATCGATGTCCTACTCGGTGATCTGGAACAGCGCCGCGGGGTCCTCCGGTGCCTCGGTGATGAATCCGGCTTCGGCCAGCAGTGGGAACAGCTCCGTCCAGGTCGCTACGTCCTGCTCGGTGACCTTCTTCTGCTCGTCAGTCGTCTCCGCGAGGTTGAGCACCTGACCCACGAGTTCCAACTGCTCGGGCGGTACGCCGCTGACCTCGCTTGCCACCTCGATCACCGTGTCAGGATCGGACTGGAAGGTGTCCCAGGCATCCTGAGTCGCAGCGATCAGGTCCTGCACGAACTCGGAATTGTCCGAGACAAAGGACGAAGCGGCGATGTAGCCGCCGTTCATCACTGCCGGATCGTCGAAGGCCTCCTCGAATGCGTCCTGCACGCTGAAGACTTCGGTGTAGCCCTCGGCGAGCAGCGGCGCGGTGGACGGAGCCTCGATGAAGACGGCCTCCGCGCGCCCACCGGCGATCTCCTGGGCGGCCGCGTCGGTCTCGACGAGATCGAAGTAGTCCTCGATGTTCTGCCCGGTTGCGGCAAGAACCGCCATCTGCTCGGCTCCGAACCGTGATGACAGCGGCGCGACCGCCACGGTTGCCCCTTCCAGATCTTCGATCGAGGTCGCAGCTGAATCCGGCGGCACCAGGATGGTTGGCCCAGGCGTCCAGCGTGCCATCGGGAAGAAGTAGGTGGTGTCGATGTCGAACTGCTCCTTCACCCGCGGCATGAACGACGGCACAGTGGTCATCACGTCGAGGTCACCAGCGCCGAAGGCGGGAACCTGCGTGGTCGCGTCCAGGACCTGGAACTCGACGTCATAGTCCTTGTCCCCGAAGTA
>JACCUM010000215.1 GCA_013811805.1 Geodermatophilaceae bacterium
CTTGCCGCAGCCCCCGGCACCGCTCAGCGTCACCAGCCTGACGTCCGGGGTGGTGATCAGCGCCCGCAGCGCCACGAGCTCGGCGTCGCGACCGACGATCGGAGTCGCGGGCAGGGGCAAGGTCGCCATGGAGCCCAGGCTCTTCGGCGGTGGAAACCGCCGCGGCAGGTCATCGGCGGCCAGCTGGTAGAGGTGCTCGGCCTCCGGAATGTCCTTGAGCCGATGCCAGCCCAGGTCCACAAAAGACACCGGCTGGGCGGTCGCCAGCCGATAGGTCGGCTCGGAGACGAGCACCTGCCCCCCGTGCGCGCACGCAGCGACGCGGGCGGCCCGGTGCACATCCATACCCAGGTATCCGTCTTCGTGCCGAACCGGCTCACCGGTGTGCAGCCCCATGCGAACGGCGACTCGGACACCGTCCGGCCACGGGTGGGCAGTCAGACCGCGCTGAGCTTGGTAGGCAGCCTTCACCGCATCGGCAACCGACCGGAACACCACGAAGAAGCTGTCTCCCTCGGTGCCCATCTCATGCCCGTGATGGCGACTGAACGCCGTCCGCATGATGTTGCGTTGCGCGGACAGGACATCGCCGTACCGGTCACCGAGCCGGCTCAGCAGAAGAGTCGACCCCTCGATATCGCTGAACAGCAGCGTCAGTGTCCCGGTTGGAAGATCGGTCATGAACCCGCCGGTCCGTCCCTGCTCGCTGCCCGAGATTGCGCGATGACTTGGGCTACTGCGGCGATGCCTGGTCGGGCAGAGCGCCCAGGGTCGCCTGCAGGTAGGCGACATTCGCTGTCACGATCGACCGCAGCTGGGACTGGTCGACCGGGTCCCGGCCACGATGCCGCGTCTTCATGATGCCTTCCTCCACCAGGATTCGAGTGACCTCGAAGGCCTTGCTCGTCGCCACGACGATTCCGCCTTCTCCGTCCTGGCCCGCGACCTCGTCCTGGACTCGGGCGATCTCGGCTCGCAGCTGGATCATCTCGTCGAGGTCGGCGCTGGTGTCGGCGATGCTGGCGATCAGATCGTGAGTGTTCTTGCCGCTCATCGCTCTCCTTCTCTCGCGTGTAGCGAGTCTGCCAGCGGCGCAGTCCGACGGGAATAGCTCAACGTTCACCCACGACCGTCGCCAAGTGGCTGCGCGGCCTCGAGGACGATCAGGACTGGGTACGGAGATATCGGCCGAAATGCGGGACGGTGAAGGCGATCCGGCCACGTTGGGCGGAGTAGATCAGGCCCTTCTTGATCAGCGCGTCCCGGGCCGGAGACAGGCTTGCGGGCTTGCGGCCGAGAGTCTTGGCCACGTCCGCGGTGGAGGATCCTGCGGTGGAGGATCCTGCGGTGGGGGTTTCCTCGAGGACAGCATCGGCCATGGCGCGCAGGTACTCCCGCTCGGCCGGCGTCGCCCGCTCGTACCGCGATCCGAAGAAACCGACAGCGAGTTCGGCCTCGGCGATCGGGCGAGCAAGCCCGACATCGGCGGGGGTGATCGGGGAAGTGCCGGCGACGTCCCAGGTGACCTTGCCGTAGGCCTGCACGAAGTACGGATAACCGTCGGCCGCGGCGTACAGGGCGTCGAGCGCGGCCGGCTCGAAGTCGACGCCTTCCCGGTCGGCCGGCGCGCGCAGAGCCAGGTCTGCGGCCGTACGGTCGAGGCGGTCGATCCTCGAGAAGCGGAACAGCCGCTCGGAGTAGCTCTTGGCCGCAGACAGGACGGCTGGTACGTGCGGCAGCCCGGCTCCGACGACGATCAGCGGGGCACCCAGTTGGGACAGTTCATGGCAGGCCGCGCACAGGGCTGACACGTCGCCAGGACCGAGGTCGTGCACCTCGTCCACGAACAGCGCGATGCCCGAGCCCACGTCGCCGGCCAGCTCGGCTGCATCGGCGAGCAGCTCGACCAAGTCGATCTCCAGATCACCGGAGTCGGCTCGCCCGACGGCTGCCGGTCCATCGATGCCTGGCAGCCAGCGATCCCGCATCGACGTACCCGGTGGCTGACGGGAGGCGAAGGCCTTCAGCACCGCCAGAACATGCTCGACCCGGTCGGGGGCGCGGTGGCCCGGCGCGAGTTCGCGTACGGCGAGGTGCAGGGCGCCGGCCAACGGGCGGCGGATGTCCTGATCGGGACGCGCCTCCCACTTCCCGGTACCGAACCCTCGCGCGATGGCAGCCGACCGGAGTTGGTTGAGCAGCACCGTCTTGCCGACCCCGCGCAGGCCGGTCAACATCAGCGACCGTTCCGGACGTCGGGCGCTGACCCGCTCGAGCAACACGTCGAAGGCCGCCAGCTCGGCGTCCCGGCCGGCCAGTTCCGGTGGGCGTTGGCCGGCCCCCGGAGCGTACGGATTTCGGACCGGATCCATGTCGAGCACTCTATTCGCCCATCTAGCAAGAACCCTAGATATCGGTAGACAACCACATCGACGTGTCGCCGCCTTCCTCAACTGGAGTGAAGGCCCCCTTGTGCCAATAGGTTTGTCACAAGGCGTCCTTCACTCCGATCGGCGGCCCTCGATGGCGCAGATTCGGGCGTGCGACAGGATCGGGGCATGACTGATCCGCGTGCCGGGCAACCCGCGCAGCCCGGCGATCTGGTGGACGTCGCGCACCTGGTCACCCGTTACTTCACCGAGACGCCCAATGTCGAGGATCCGCGCCAGCAGGTCGCGTTCGGGACGTCGGGGCATCGAGGGTCGAGTCTGCTGACGTCGTTCAACGAGGCGCACATCCTGGCCACCACCCAGGCGATCTGTGAGTACCGCGCCCA
>JACCUM010000216.1 GCA_013811805.1 Geodermatophilaceae bacterium
AGTGAATCCTCGCCGAGCTCGTCGGCCTCGTTGCGGCGGGGGGCGTCGTAGTCAGTAGCCATATGGGTATGCGTCCCTCCAGGGGATGTCTGCCGCCAGATTGCGGTCCGTACGGAGCTCGATCCGAGCACCGCGTCTGGGTAACGCAGCGAAGCACCGAATTGTGCCCGCGCCAGCCACCGGCTGGAGCAGGCGCGCGCGAATGTACCCCTTTACCCACGACCCCGGGATGCACGCCCCTTCGCCGGCTGTCTGCACATCCAGCGCAGCACCATTACTCTGACCCACACCATGGCGTCTGACTTCCCCGCGACACGCCCGACCTCGGCCAGTTACGCGCCGCCGCCGCCCCCCCCGACGGCGAAACCAGCCCGGACCCCACCGGCGCGGCCGCCGGTGCGGCCGCGCGTGTCCTCACGTCGACCGATCCCGCCGCTGATCTTTCTTGTCGTTTTGGCGGTGATTGCGCTGGGTGTCTGGTTCAAGGTCCTGCAGACCGACCAGGCTCGGCCGAGTTCCGACGCACAGGCCTGCCCGACGCCGCCGACAGTGACCGAGATGGACCCGACCACCGTGCGGGTGCGGGTTCTGAACGGCACCGACACCGCCGGCCTGGCAGCTCAGGGAACCGCGGAGTTCGTTGGCCGGGGCTTCCTGGTGGAAGCCACCGACAACGACCGGAGCGGACGTGAAGTGGTCTCCGTGGGTGAACTGCGCTACGGGCCGCGTGGTGCCGAGCAGGCGGCCTTCGTCGCTCTCTTCGTTCCGGGCATCACCCTGGTCCGCGATACTCGCTCGGACGATCTGATCGACGTCGTCCTCGGACCGGACTACACGACGCTGGCCGCACCCGAGGCGGTTGCGATCGCGATCGCCACACCGGTGGCCCCCACCGAAACCGCCTGTGCGACGGGAGATCCATCCGAGACGGTGGAGGTAGAGCCTGAGCCGAGCGCCTGATGGAGCCCGACCGTGCTGCCTGCCCCGCTGATCCGGCTGATCCCATGCGGTTGCCTGCACGGTGACCACGTGGTCCGGGCGCACTCTGTCGGTTGACTTCTTGCCCAGCCGGGACGGATTGCCGTTCGGGAACGTATGGCCCGAGGGTGCCGACATCCGCTTCCATCACCGTTCGGTCGGGCGCGTGTACGGGGGGTTGTGCGGTGGAATGGTGCACTTCAGCCGCGAACGGTGGCTGGCCGGGGAGCCGCTCCCCGCTGAGGCGAACCCCCAGCATTCTGCCCTCGTCGTCGATCAACTCGTCTCGGCCCAGATCAAGAGTCTGGGACTCCCAGGTGGTCCGCTGCGCTATCTGGCCTTGCAGTGTCCACCCCGGGTCACCGCCAGGCGCCGATCGACGGCTCGGACGCTGGCCGCGGTTCGGGGCGACCTCGAGGGCGGCCGCCCGAGCTGTGTCGGACTGCTTCGGGCGCTGTCCTGGAATCCAGCCGGGCTGAGCAGGCACCATGTCGTCCTTGCTTACGCGATGCGGGAGGACTCGGACAAGACCCGGCTGTCCGTGTACGACCCGAATCACCCTCACGACGACCGAGTCCGGGTCACGATCCATGCGGACAGCTCGATCAGAACGAATCGACGCGATCCGCAGCCCTACGCCCTCTTGGACTTCTGAGTCGCTTTTCGACGTGTGGACGGTGTCGCAGAACTAGGCAGGACGAGGGAAACGGCGGGCGCTGGGCGAACGCTGGCCACCGTCGACCACGATGTTGGCCCCGGTCACCCATGCCGACCGTTCGGAGAGCAGAAAGGCGACCACGTCGGCGATCTCCTGCACGTGACCGAGTCGTCCGGCGGGGAATTCCGTCCGTACGAATCGGTCGAAGTCCTCGGGATTATCGCGCTTGAAGCGGTCCCAGCTGCCACCGTCGAACATGATCGAGCCAGGGCTGATCGCGTTGACCCGGATCCCCAGCGGTGCGAGTTCCTGCGCCAAAGTGCTGGCGAGGTGAATCTGCCCTGCCTTGGCAGCGGCATAGGCGCTACGTGGCGCCGGCCGAAGTCCGGTCACCGATGCCACGAAGACCGCGGCGGCTCCGACGGCCTGGCGTAGATGGGGCACCGACGCCTTCATGAGCGCGGCGGCGTGCCCGGCGTTGAGAGCGTAGGTGGCGACGAAGTCCTCGGGATTGGAGTCGAGCAGGTTTCCGCCCACAGTCCCTCCGGCGTTGGCCACCACCCGGTCCAGGCCACCGAGCTCTTCAGCCAGGTCGTCGACGGCCCCGGCCAGCGCAACGAAGTCGGTCACATCGACAGCCGCAGTCGCGACCGCGCCATCGTGTTCACGCAGTGTTGCCGCCGCCCGCGCGAGCCCGTCCGGGTCCCGGGCGATCAGCCCCAGCGCTGCTCCCTCGCGCGCCAGTGCCTGGGCGATGCCCAGGCCGATGCCTCGGCTGCCACCGGTGACGACCACCCGTACGCCGTCCAAGCCGAGATCCATGCGCCCCTCCTACCACATGCACCGGATTCCAGCCGCGCACTCGCCCCGTCAGCTATCCGTCGGCGCGGGCTAATGACCGCCGAAGGCCTCTTCCAGCCACCAGGCTCCCCGCGGACTTGCGGTCTTCGCGTCGATGAGCAGCGGCCGATCGCGGGGCCCGTCGAGCCACTCTCGTACGGCGCCGAGGTCGGCGACAGCGCGCACCGTCACTGCATCGAAGCCGAATCCGCCGGCGATCGCTGCGACATCGGTGTCCGGGAAGGTCACCGTGTCCAGTGAGTGGCCGCCGGCGAAGTGATGCACCTCCGCGCCGTAGGCCGCGTCGTTGTAGACCACCACGACCATCGGCAGGCCAAGCCTGCGGACCGTGTCGAGTTCCGCGACACCCATCAGCGCACCGCCGTCGCCGAGCGCAGCAACGGGCAACCGCTGTGGCTGGGCCAGAGCTGCACCTAGCGCGGTGGCCAAACCGAGTCCGATGCTCTGGAACGCCTGGGTGAAGCAGAAGCCGTACTCGTCGGGCGCGGACAGGAACATGCTCGGGTAGCCCATGAAGTTGCCCGAGTCCACGGACACGATCCGCTCGGTCGGCAGGAGATCGTCGAGAGCTATCGTCAGGGTTCGCGGATCGATCCGAGCCTCCTGCCCCGATCCGTGCGCCCAGTCGTCGTAGGGCACGTCGCGCCAGTGGCCCTCGACGGCGATCCGATCGGCGATCTGGGCATTGCGATAGCCCACGTGCGGGGAACCGGCTGGCTCGGCGGCCAGTGCAGCCGCGACCTCCGCGCTGTCGCCGATGATCCCTAGATCGACGGCGCAGTACCGCCCCAGTGCATCGGCGTCGAGGTCGACCTGAATCACCGTTGCTCCGGGTCCGACGAGCCGACCGTGGCGCATCGTCCACATGTTCAGCGCGCAACCGAAGCCGACGATGACATCTGCACCCCGGATCAGGTCGACCGCCAATGGAGTGGCGAAACCGCCGGACACATCCAGTGACCACGGGTTGCCGTGGAACAGCCCCTTGGCGACGGCCGAGGTCGCCAACAGCGCGCCGAATGCTTCCGCAGCACCGTCGATCTCGGCACCGGCGTGGCGCGCTCCTCGGCCCGCTATGAACACCGGTCGTCGTGCACCGGCCAGCACTCGCCCGAGCTCGGCGACACCGACCCAGTCCGTCGAGGACGTAACCTGTCGGACCCCGGCCTGACTGAGATCGTCCGATCCCGCGGAGACCGTCGTCGATTGGACATCGAGCGGGAGGTTCACCAGCACAGTCCGCCGCTCCCGCAGGGCGAGGTCGTAGGCCCCCGCTGCCTGCTCGGCCGCCCGCGCCGGATCATCGACCCGCACCGACTCTGCACCTACGGCACGGGCCAGGGCCGGCTGGTCGACGTAGAAGTTCGACGACTGGTTGGTCACTTCGGCCGCGAGAACCAGCAGCGGCGTGCGGCTCTTGGCGGCTTCGGCAAGGCCGGTCATCGCGTTGGTCAGACCGCAGCCCTGGTGCAGCGTCACCACCCCGACCGAGTTGCTCATTCGAGCGTAGGCATCAGCCATCACGGTGGCGCCCATCTCGTGCCGGGCCGCGACATAGCGGGCGCCGTACGCGATCAGGGCATTGGTGACATGGAAGTTGCCGCTACCCACCACGCCGAACACGTGCCCGACGCCGCGCTGAGCCAGGGTCGCCGCGACGACCTCGGCGACCGTGCCGGGCACTGGGCTCACCGCTCCATCTCATCCCAGCCACGCACGGGGTCAGGCTCCGCCCGGCCGCTCCACGAAGGCCAATACCCGTGCGGGACTACCGGATCCGCCGACGATGGGCAGGGGCGCAGCGATCAGCACGGCGCCTTGCGCAGGTAGTTGTGCGAGGTTTCGCAGTTGGGTCAATCCATACTTGCCCGCGCCGAGCAGGAACGAGTGACACGGGAATGCCGGCTCGAAGGAGTGCGCAGAGCCGGCGTCGGTCCCGACCGTCTCGACGCCGACGCCGACGATCGGTGCCTCCTCAGCAAGCCATCGGGCGCACTCGACGGAGATGCCCGGGGTGTGTGGCCCGGTCTCGTTTGCGTTCAGGAACTCCTCCTGGCTGTGGCTTCGGGCGTCCCAGCCGGTCCGATACAGCAGCCAGCCACCGTCGGGCAGCGGGCCGTGCTCGTCTTGCCAAGCGGTGATGTGGTCGATCTCGAGCAGGAAGTCCGGGTCGTGCGCAGCTTGCTCGACGAAGTCGAGGACCGCGGCCGGACCAACCAGGCGACTCGGTGCTACCTGGCTGACGTCCTCGCCACCATGCGAGGTCGCCCAATGGACGGGCGCATCGAAGTGCGTACCGGTGTGCTCGCCGGTGCGGAAGTTGTTCCAGTACCAGCCCGGTCCGCGCTCGTCGTACCGGCTGATCTCCTCCAATTCGAAGGGCCAGGTCTGGCCGAAGGGCTCTGGCAGCATCAGGATCGGCGTACTGGACTGCAACGGCGCGGTCAGGTCGATCACCTCGACCGACCCGTCGGCGAGTGAGCTCAGCAGTGAGGACAACCCGGTCATGGCCTCACTCTTGCGCCCACCCGGGCTCAGAACAACCCCAGCCGCGCCTAGAGACACGACTGTCCACGCAGCCACCGGCCCTGGAGATCAGGGCTTGTGGCTGCGTGACGCGTGGTCGGACTTGGGGTGCTCACATCACGGTGATCTGCTCGACGTTCCAAGCCCAGTCAAGCCTGCGATCCCCCGACCCGAGATCCGGCTGATCAAGCTCCGATGCCGACGCGCGGAACCGGCGGCGGCCAAGCCCGGGATTCGCAGTTACAATGAAGCGACTTACGTCCCGCCGAGCGTCCCCAGACCTTCCACACCGCCCCAGCGGCCCGTCTCGGGCACGGCCCGACGACACATCTGTTAAGTCTTGCCGAAGGGGATTTGCGTGCCGTCCGAACAGAGCAATGTTTCTGCACCGACGGGCTCAACGTTCACGGAATCTCGCACCCATCCGCGCCGCCGCACTCTCGCGGCGGCGACCTCCGGAGCCGCACTGATCAACTCTCCGGCAAAACGTACGGCCAGCGTCGCCAAG
The DNA here is from genome assembly GCA_013811805.1 of Geodermatophilaceae bacterium. Lineage (GTDB taxonomy): Bacteria > Actinomycetota > Actinomycetes > Mycobacteriales > Geodermatophilaceae > JACCQS01. The sequence goes on from JACCUM010000216.1 coordinate 5,532, forward strand.
ACCACGACGAGAGGTACCAGAATTCCCGCGCCAGTGGCCAACAAGACGACAACAAAGAGTGCCGCGAAGACGGTGGCCGCACCCGCCAGGAAGGTCACCGCGAAGGCCGCCGCTGAGAAGAAGGCCCCGTCGAAGACTTCGAGCCGGGTCTCGGCCTCCGGTACCGCTACCGCCATGGCCGACGACGCCGCGACTGTCATCGACGACACACCCAACCTCGACATCCTCGTCAAAGACGGTGCTGCGGTGGATCCGGTCGATCTGACGAAGGACGCTGAGCCTCCTGAGGAGATCAGCGCCGAGTACGTCTGGGACGACGAGGAGGAGTCCGAGGCGCTGCGGCAGGCCCGCAAGGACGCCGAGATGACCGCCTCGGCCGACTCGGTCCGTGCCTACCTCAAACAGATCGGCAAGGTGGCCCTGCTCAATGCAGAGGAAGAGGTGGACCTCGCCAAGCGGATCGAGGCCGGGCTGTATGCCGCCGAGCGGGTCCGGATCAACGAGACCGAGTCCCGCAAGGTCTCTCCGCAACTACGTCGTGACCTGAATTGGATAGTCCGGGACGGCGAACGCGCCAAGAATCACCTCCTCGAGGCCAACTTGCGTCTGGTCGTCTCACTGGCCAAGCGCTACACCGGTCGCGGTATGGCGTTCCTGGACCTGATCCAGGAAGGCAACCTCGGTCTGATCCGGGCCGTGGAGAAGTTCGACTACACCAAGGGCTACAAGTTCTCGACCTACGCGACCTGGTGGATCCGACAGGCGATCACGCGCGCAATGGCCGACCAGGCTCGAACCATCCGGATCCCCGTGCACATGGTCGAGGTCATCAACAAGCTCGGCCGGATCCAGCGGGAGCTGCTCCAGGACCTGGGCCGCGAGCCCACTCCGGAGGAACTGGCCAAGGAAATGGACATCACCCCGGACAAGGTGCTGGAGATCCAGCAGTACGCCCGGGAGCCGATCAGCCTCGACCAGACCATCGGGGACGAGGGTGACTCGCAGCTCGGTGACTTCATCGAGGACTCCGA
>JACCUM010000279.1 GCA_013811805.1 Geodermatophilaceae bacterium
TGGGCGCCGCTAGTACCGTCGTCGGCTATTGATCGGTGGGCACGGCACCTGACAGGTCAGGACTGGCTCGGGCTGAAGGAGCTGGTCCGCTCCAGCCCTGCAGCGCGGCCCTTGCCGGCGATGACCAGAGCCATCTTGGCGCTGGCCTCGTCGATCATCTCGTCACCGAGCATGGCCGAGCCCTTCTTGCCGCCGGCCTCTGAGGTGGCGTGCTCGTAGGCGTCCAGGATGAGTTCGGCGTGGTCGTAGTCCTCTTGTGAGGGGGCGTAGATCTCGTTGGCCGCGTCGATCTGGCCGGGGTGCAGAACCCACTTGCCGTCGAAGCCCAGCATCGCCGAGCGCTTGGCGACCTCCTCGAAGGCCGGTACGTCGCGTACCTGCAGGAACGGTCCGTCGATCGCGTGTACGCCACGAGCGCGGGCGGCCATCAGGATCTGCATGAGGATGTAGTGGAACGGGTCCCCGGGATAGTCCGGATGCAGGGCGCCGACGACGAGGGACTTCATGTTGATGCTGGCCATGAAGTCCGCCGGGCCGAAGATGATCGCCTCGATCCGCGGGCTGGCGAAGGCGATGTCGTTGACGTTGATCAGGCCCTGCGCGGTCTCGATCTGCGCCTCGATCCCGATCCTGCCCACCTCGAGGCCGTTCGTCTTTTCGATCTGCGTGAGCAGGATGTCCAGCGCCTGGACCTGCGCCGCATCGGCGACCTTGGGCAGCATGATGCAGTCGAGGTTCGCACCGGCCCCTTCGACCACCTCGATCACATCGCGGTAGGTCCAGTGCGTGGTCCAGTCATTCACCCGTACCACGCGCAGCCGCTGCCCCCAACCGCCCTCGTTGAGAGCGGCGACGATGTTCTTGCGCGCCCCGGGCTTGGCCAGTGGCGCACAGGCATCCTCGAGGTCGAGGAAGACCTGGTCGGAGTTCAGACTCTTGGCCTTCTCGAGGAAGCGCGGATTGCTGCCGGGTACGGCGAGGCACGAGCGGCGGGGTCGCAGGTCTGCCACAGGGGATCTCCTCTTGGACGAGGTGACCGCACGTTATGCGCATAACGTCCGGATCCGGAGGCCTTTCCTGGGACGTTATGCGCATAACGTCCCAGGAATCGGCCGTACTCGACTTTATGGGGTGAACTGTTCCGGGATCGCCACTTCGGCCGGGTGATCTCCGGCACGCACCACCAGGGCAACGCCGAGGACCACGAGAGCCAGACCCGGCAGCGCGAGAGCCGGCGGCACCTGGTCTACCAGAATCAGCGCGAACAGCGCCGCCCCGGGCACCTCGAGCAGCAGCACCAGGCCGACCACGGTGGGGCCGACATCGGAGACGACGAGGTTGAATACGGTGTGGCCCAACAACTGTGCGGCCAGGGTGATCGCCAGGATCAGCAACCAGTCGCGCAACTCGAAGCCCACCAGTGGTACGCCGGCGATCACGGCGACGCCGCCGAGAAGCGCGGCGCAGACGCCGTAGCAGCAGATCGAATAGGTGCTAGTGCTGATCTCCTCGCGCACTCGAGCACCGATCAACACGTACCCGGCGGCGAATACGCCACCGGCCAGGGCAAGGCCGTCGCCGAGCACCGCCCGGGCAGAGACCGTCACATCGACCCCGGCGATCACGCCGGTCCCGACGATCGCGAGGAGTAGCCCGATCCAGGCGATCCGCGGCATCCGCTGCCCGGCGATTCTCGCGGCCAGTGCCGTCCAGATCGGGGTGGTGCACACCAGCGCTGTCGCCGTCGAGACGGACGTGAGCGTGATGCTCGGGATCCAGGTCCCGAAGTGTGCTGCGAGGAAGGCGCCGGCCAGCGCACAGCGGCCGATCACAGCCGGGCGCAGGCCCCGAAACTCCGCGCCGCGCCGCAATGCACCGGTGGGTACGAGAAAGGCGGCTCCCAGCGCCGTACGCCAGAACCCGAGTGCCAGAGCGGGAGCCACCAGCAGGGCCGTCAGTGGGGCGGACAGCGACACTCCGAGGACACCGATCAGCAACAACGTCCATGACCTGGCGCTGGGCCGGTGAACCGCCCAATCGTGTGCCGAGACCGCCGTTGGACCTCCGTCTCCCACAGGCGGAGTCTGTCACCGGCCCTACCGGGTCGTCGCGGTTCACCGAATGCACCCTTCCCGGTCGCCTGAAGGGTGCAATCGACGCTCCGCGGTGGCTCGGTCTGATTAGAGTCGGCAGCGACCCGGGAGCTAGGCTCGCCGATGTGCCTGAAGACGGTGCCGATGAGTCCACCGAGGCGTCGGCTGCGGTCGAGGGGGCGATGAAGGGCGCCGGAGTGGTCTGGCTCAGCCCGGACCAAGGCCCCACCGGAACCCCCGTGCATCCGTCCAGCACCGGGCCGGTCTGGCATGTCTGGTCCGAGGAAGCCTGCTATCTGCTGACCGGCCCCGGAGAGCAACCACTTCCAGGAATCGTCCACGGCGCCCGGTGCCAGGTGACGGCCCGGGACCGTGCCGGGGGGCGAGCCATCACCTGGGCGGCGACAGTGGAAGCCGTCGATCCTGCCGGACCGGAATGGGGATCCGTCGCCCCTAAGCTGGCAGCCGGGCGACTCAACGGTGGCGATCCGGTTGTCGTGGTCTCCACGTGGCCGGGGCGCCTGACCATCCTGTGCCTGCGTCCGACCGGCGACCTGGCCACAGCACGCACCGGCCTGCCCGATGGCAGCCAGGCGGCGGTGCCGCTGCCCAGCCCGGCCACCACGCCGTACCGGATGCCGTCGGACATCAC
>JACCUM010000018.1 GCA_013811805.1 Geodermatophilaceae bacterium
CCTGGGCACTCGACGGCTGCCTGAGTACGACGGGGCATATCACCGCGACGCAGCCCAGTATGAACGTGATCGAGCCCGGGACCGACGGCTGCGGGCGCTGGGTTGGGACCCGTACTCCTACTCTGCGATCACGGTCTTCCGTACGCCGAGCGTCATCCTGCGCGATGCCGAGTGCGCTCTCGGCCGTGAGCACGATCCGGACCGGCTCGATCGCTGGCGCGAAATCTTTGCCGAATCCAGCTACTCCGCCGCCGGAAAATTGCGACTCAGACGAGCCTTGGGCATCCCGGAGTAGCTGGTACGCCGGATCTGCCCCGCCAAGTGGTCACAAACTGCAACCAGCAGCGCCGAACGCCTGCAGTTACTGACCACTTCGGTCGTCTCGGACCCTGGCCTTCTAGGAACAGCTGCAAGGGGACAGACTTACCGGGGATCCGGACGAGGTGTGGGAGGCGTGTGATGTACGACTACGACCTGCTCGTCATCGGGTCCGGTCCAGGTGGCCAGAAGGCGGCCATCGCCGGAGCCAAGCTGGATCGGCGTACGGCCATCGTCGAGAAGAAGCACATGGTCGGTGGCGTCTGCATCAACACCGGCACGATCCCGTCCAAGACCATGCGCGAGGCGATCCTCTATCTCACCGGCCTGAACCAGCGCGAGTTGTACGGCCACTCCTACCGGCTCAAAGAGGACATCAACGTCGCCGACCTGACCGCCCGTACCCAGCACGTGATCGGCCGCGAGATCGATGTCATCCGAAGTCAGCTGGGACGCAACCACGTCGCCCTGATACCGGGAACTGCTCGGTTCCTCGATGAGCACACCGTCGCCGTCACCGCGGAGGACGGCTCCGATCGGAAGGTCACCTCTGAGCGCTTCGTCATTGCCGTGGGAACCCGGCCGGCTCGACCGGACTCGGTGGAATTCGACGGTGCGAAGATCGTCGACTCCGACCAGATCCTGGAACTCGACCACATCCCGCCGTCGATGGTCGTCGTGGGCGCGGGGGTGATCGGGATCGAGTACGCGTCGATGTTCGCCGCGCTCGGTACGAAGGTCACTGTGGTCGAGCGGCGTGACCGGATGCTGGAGTTCTGCGACCTGGAGATCGTCGAGGCGCTGAAGTACCAGCTACGCGACCTGGCGGTCACCTTCCGCTTCCGCGAGACGGTGTCCAGCGTCACCCGGCACGGGTCCGGCACCCTGACCGAACTGGAGAGCGGCAAGAAGATCCCAGCCGACACGGTGATGTACTCCGCCGGCCGGCAGGGCGTCACCGAGAGCTTGGAATTGGGCAATGCCGGACTGGAAGCCGACGACCGGGGCCGGATCGTCGTGGACGAGAACTACCTCACGTCGGTCTCGCACATCTACGCGGTCGGCGACGTGATCGGGTTTCCGGCGCTGGCCGCAACGTCGATGGAACAGGGGCGCCGCGCCGCCTACCACGCTTGCGACGAGGCAGTGGTCGGGACGCTGAGCCAACTGCAACCGATCGGGATCTACACGATCCCGGAAATCTCCTACGTCGGGCAGACCGAGGACGAGCTGACCGAGGCCTCGATCCCGTTCGAGGTCGGCGTATCCCGGTACCGGGAGTTGGCGCGGGGCGCGATCCTCGGGGACTCGTACGGAATGCTGAAGCTGCTCGTACACGCCGAGACCCGAAACCTGCTGGGCGTCCATGTCTTCGGATCCAATGCCACGGAGCTGGTCCACATCGGACAGACGGTCATCGGATGTGGCGGCACCGTCGACTATCTCGTGGACGCGGTCTTCAACTATCCGACGCTGGCCGAATCTTACAAGGTCGCTGCTCTCGACGCGGTCAACAAGATGCGGACATTGGCCCGGATGACGGACTGAGCGCTAGGCCCCGTGGATCAGGGCGGCGACGGGACGTCGATGAAGTCCACGAGGCGGCTGGCCAGGCCGGTGTAGCCCGCTGGGGTCAGGTCCAGCAGTCGCTTCTCGTCGTCGGCCGGTAGTCCCAGCTCCCGGATGAAGTCCTGCAACCCCTCCTCGGTGATCCGCTGGCCGCGGGTGAGATCCTTGAGCCGTTCGTAGGGCTGATTGAGGCCGCGACGCCGCATCACTGACTGCACCGCTTCTGCGAGCACCTCCCAGGCGTCGTCGAGTTCGGCTGCCAAGGCGTCGGAATCGACGTCGAGACTGCGCAATCCGGTCCGGGTGTTCACGATCCCGATCAGCGCGTACCCCAGGGCGGAGCCGATGTTGCGCTGCATCGAGGAATCGCTGAGGTCGCGCTGCATTCGGGAGGTGATCAGCGATGTCTGCAACACCTGGAGAAGCGAGTTGCTGACCTCGAGATTCGCTTCGGAATTCTCGAACCGGATCGGATTTATCTTGTGCGGCATGGTGGATGACCCGACGGCCTCCGCGGTGGTCCGCTGCCGGAACAGCCCCAGGCTGATATAGCTCCACATGTCGGTGTTCAGGTTGTTCAGGATTCCGTTGAACCGGGCCAGGTCGGCGAACAGCTCGCACATGTAGTCGTGTGACTCGATCTGAGTCGTCAACGGGTTCCAGGTCAGCCCGAGGCTCTGCACGAAACCCCGGCTGATCTCGATCCAGTCGACCTCCGGTGCTGCGGCCTGGTGAGCGCTGTAGGTCCCGGTGGCACCGTTGAACTTTCCGCAATACTCCTGCGCCTGGATGCGGGCCAGCTGTCGATCCAGCCGGTGCACGAAGACGGCGATCTCCTTGCCCACGGTCGTCGGCGTCGCCGCCTGCCCGTGCGTACGGGACAGCATCGGCTGATCTCGCTGGGCGAGGGCCAGATCGCGCAGGTCGGCGACCAGCCCCAGTGCGGCCGGCAGCCAGGCGTCGGTGATGGCGCGCTGCAACATCCGTCCGTACGCCAAGTTGTTGATGTCTTCCGACGTACACCCGAAATGTACGAACTCCAGGACGTCGGCCAGCGAGGTGGCGTCGAGCGCCTGCTTGATGTAGTACTCGACTGCCTTGACGTCATGGCCGGTACGCCGCTCGATCACCGCCAGTGCCGCGACCTGCTCAGAGTCGAAGTCCGCCACCAGGGTTCGTAGGAGTGACTGCTCATCGGCGGTGAGTTCGCGCAGCTCGGGCAGCACGCGGGTGTCGGCCAGGTAGCTCAGCCAAGCCACTTCGACCTCGAGCCGGCCGCGGTTGAGCGCCTGCTCGGACAGATGGCCGGCGATGCCTGAGACCAGCGCGCGATATCGGCCATCGAGCGGGCTCAGCATCGGTTCGTCGACCACGGCACCACGATGGCACACCGCTGAGGGAAGAATCGGGCCGCGGACAGGGTTCACTAGGCGCATGAGCTCTCAACCATCGGTCACTCTCAATGACGGCAGCGTCATCCCGCAGCTGGGATTCGGCGTCTTCAAGGTTCCGCCGGAAGACACCCGGGACGTGGTCCTTGCCGCCCTCGAGGCCGGTTACCGGCACATCGACACTGCCCAGATGTACGGCAACGAGGCCGGCGTCGGCGCAGCGATCAGGGCCTCGGGCATCCCCCGGGACGAGATCTACGTGACGACCAAGCTGAACAACGACAAGCACGGCTACGACACCGCCCGGTGGGCATGCGAGGGCAGCCTGCAGCGGCTCAAGCTCTCCTACGTCGACCTGTTCCTGATCCACTGGCCGATGCCGTTGAGGAAGGACTACGTGCAGACCTGGACGGCGTTGGAGTGGGTCAAGGCCGACGGTGGTGCCACCTCGATCGGCGTCTCGAACTTCCAGCCTGCGCATCTGACCCGGCTGCTGGACGAGACCGAGACCGTGCCGGCGGTCAATCAGATCGAACTGCACCCGAACTTCCCGCAGGCCGAACTCCGGGCCCTGCACACCGAACACAACATCGCCACCGAGGCGTGGAGCCCGCTGGCCCGAGGTGCGCTGCTCGATGACCCGTCGATCACCGGTCTGGCCGAGAAATGCGGGAAGACACCGGCTCAGGTCGTCCTGCGCTGGCACCTCCAGCTCGGCAACGTGGTCATCCCCAAGTCGGTGACCCCGGAGCGAATCGTCTCCAATACGCAGATCGTGGACTTCGAGCTCGACGACGACGACATGGCGATCATGAAGGGACTCGACAACGGAACCCGGATCGGCCCGCACCCCAACGACATGAACTGACTCGCCGGTCCAAGTTGATCATCGACAAAAGGGGGGTTTTGCAGCCGAAAACTCCCCAATTCGCCGATGATCAACTCGACGAAGCACCCCACCGATCAGCAGTACCGAGGAGTCCAACACGATCGGGATCGAGGCGATCAGGGCGGCAATGGTCAGGAAGCCGAGAACGTCCAGCTCATCCTGGATTGATCATCGGCTGACCGTACGACCTGCTCCCCGATCACCGCGTCCGCGCCCTCGCCCGGTGCATCGCGCTCGGCCTTCTGCGCCGCTGCAGAGATCGATGTTTCGACGTCCATGATCGCGATCGCGCCGTAGGCATCCAGTCCAGTCGGCGCAGGGCGTGGACGACGCGATCTACGGACTCGCGGGCGAGATCGGCCAGGATGAGGTCACCGATCGGGCGCTGCGATGCGCCTCGGAGCACGGCGAGCGTGGCCAGTCCTGAGCAGTCGCGCAGGACGTCAAGAACGGCGTCGGTGTGCTCGACCGGAACCGAGACCTGCAGGTGTTGCACGCCCACTCAGTCCGTGACCGTCAGGGTGATTCGGGTGAGCTCGGTGGTCTCACCGCTCGGCTCCAGGCGCAGCATCACCAGTTCATGCGGGCCGGGACGGGCGGGCGTAGCGAGGACCAGAGTCGGACTCAGGCACTGCTGCAGCCGCAGCACCGGGCCGGCGGGGCTCTGTTCGTAGACCACTGCGCTGCCGCCGTCACCGCGCACCGGCTCCCCGTCGAGGGTGACCAGATAGTCGACATCATCAGGGCCGGTGAGTCGATACCGCAGTGGTGCCCCTGAGGAGTTACGCGAGGACTCCACGCCGATCGCCGGGTTGTCGCAGTCGGCTTCCAGTGCCACGTCCTGCTGCCCGCCGAGATTGCCCGCGAACCCCATGAACAGCAGCACAGCAGCCGCGATGAGCAACAGCGTCCAGGGCATCCGGCGTCGGCGCTGCGCGGGTCGTTCGCCAGAGGCAGCCACCGTACGTACGTCATTGATGTCCTTGGCGAAATGCACCCGCGATCGCCGGTTACCCGCCTCGAGTTCGGCGTCGATGCGGGCCCGACCGGTGCCGAAGAAGCTCACCCCACGACTCGGGTCAGCTCGTGGTCGGTGTAGTGGTCAGCGAGCGACGGAGGATCTGCGCGACGTCGAGGACCTCGACGTTCTCCGCCTGCCCGTCGGACTGCTTGGCGGTCACGGCGTCAGAGAGCATCGTGATGCAGAACGGGCAGGCGGTGGACACGATGTCCGGATCGAGCGCCAGCGCCTCGTCGATCCGCTCGACGTTGATCCGCTTGCCGATCTTCTCTTCCATCCACATCCGGGCACCGCCTGCGCCGCAGCAGAATCCGCGTTCCTTGCAGCGGTGCATCTCCTGGGTGCGGACACCCTCGACCGCTGCGAGGATGTCCCGCGGCGGGGTGTAGACCTTGTTGTGCCGCCCTAGGAAGCACGGGTCGTGGTAGGTCACCAGTCCGTCGACGGGGGTCACCGGGGTGAGGCGACCCTCCTCGACCAGCCGGCCGAGCAGCTGGGTGTGGTGGACGACGTCGTAGTCGCCGCCCAGCTGTGGGTACTCCCGGCCGAGAGAGTTGAAACAGTGCGGGCAGGTCGCGACGATCTTGCGCTTGGCCCGATCCGGTCGATCGGCGAAGGCCGCGTTGAGCACCTCGACGTTCTGTTGGCCGAGCATCTGGAAGACGAACTCGTTGCCCAGCCGCCGAGCCGGGTCACCGGAACAGGTCTCGTTGTTGCCGAGTACGGCGTACTTCACCCCGGCGATGTGCAGGAGTTCGGCCACCGCGCGGGTGACCTTCTTGGCCCGGTCGTCGATGGCGCCTGCGCAGCCGACCCAGAACAGGTACTCGATGTCCTCATCGATCGTGCCGGAGACGATGGGGACCTCGAAGTCGAGCTGCTTCATCCACTCCTCGCGGGTATTGGCGCCCACGCCCCACGGGTTGCCCTTGCTCTCCAGGTTGCGCAGCATCACCCCGGCCTCGGACGGGAACGAGGACTCGATCAGGACCTGGTATCGGCGCATGTCCACGATGTGGTCGATGTGCTCGATGTCGACCGGGCACTGCTCCACACAGGCGCCACACATCGTGCAGGACCAGAGCACGTCCGGGTCAATGACCCCGCCTTCTTCGAGCGTGCCGACCAGCGGGCGGTGGGCCTGAGCCGGACCCGAGCCCTCGATCCGGGGGAACCCGGCCTCCGGTACGCCGTGCCCGTTGGTGGACGTGATCAGGTCCGGCACCTCGTCGGGAATGTCCTTGTCGCCCAGAATGTATGGCGCCTTGGCGAACATGTGATCGCGCAGGTCCATGATGACCAGCTTGGGAGACAGCGGCTTTCCGGTATTCCAGGCCGGGCACTGGTCCTGGCAGCGGCCGCATTCCGTACACGTTGAGAAGTCCAGGAGACCTTTCCAGGTGAAGTCCTCGATCTTGGACCGACCGAAGGTGTCCTTCTCCGGGTCGGCCGCCTCGAAGTCGAGCACCTTGCCCTGCGACTCCATCGGCAACAGCGGACCGAGCCCGTCGGGCAGCCGCTTGGTGGCAACGTTGAGCGGGGCCGTACCGATGTGCAGGTGCTTGGAATAGAGCACGATCATCGTGAAGGCCAGCATCACGCCGATGTGGGCGAGCAGGAAGATCGTCTCGAGGATCTCGTTGACGCCCACGCTCAGACCGCTGAGCAGGAAGCCGACGAACTCGGAGGCAAAGGCGCCCGAGTCGTACGGGAACGTGCCGGTGTTCACCGCCGACCCGCGGAACAGGAACATGGTCACGATGACGAGCGAGATCATGAGCAGGATGAGCCACGCGCCGCCGGTGTGCGAGCCGTAGAACCGCGAGGCACGCTCCTTGCGCTCCGGGTCGTTGCGGATCCGGATGACGGCGAAGGTGATGATCCCGACCAATGCGGCGACCGCTATGAAGTCCTGCAGGAAGCCCAGGACCGCCCACTTCCCGATCAACGGGATGTGGAAGCCCTCGTCGAACAGTGAGCCGTAGGCCTCGAGGTACACCGACAGCAAGATGAAGAAGGCCCACATCGTGAAGAAGTGCGCCAACCCGGGGACCGACCACTTCAACAGCTTGCGTTGACCGAAGACCTCACTGATCTGGGCCCAGACCCGCTCGCCGACTCGGTCCCAGCGCCCGGCGGTGGGTTGACCCGCCCGGATCAGACGGATCAGGAACAGGATCCGGCGGGCGGCGAAGGCAGCCACGACCAGCGTGGCCCCAAGGCCCAGAATCATGCGCACGATCACAGCGATCCCATCGTCGGCGTTACTCGGAGCCTAATAGGGCAGCAACGCGGCGGTCTGCTGTGCGGCTATCGCGATGTGCACCGCTCTACCGGCCTGGTCAAGAACGTCTTTGCCTACCTGGTGGCGCGACGCGCCGGGCGCTACCTCGGCGTGTCTGCGCATGCGGTAGGCAAAGCCGAAATCGTTGGTCGATCGGCGTGCGCACGGGTGTGGGTACGGTCATCGGGTGTCAGACGGACTGAGCTTCGACGAGGGACCCGAGCGGCGGGCACTGCGGGCGGCAGTAGCCGACCTCGGCCAGAAGTACGGACAGCGGTACTTCCTCGAGCAGGCGCGCACCGGCGGGGACACCAACCAGCTGTGGGCCGAAGCCGGCAAGCTCGGGTTCCTCGGCGTCAACCTGCCCGAGGAGTACGGGGGAGGCGGGGGCGGGCTCGGCGAACTCGCCCTGGTGCTCGAAGAGCTCGGTGCGGCCGGCTGCCCACTGTTGATGATGATCGTCTCGCCGGCGATCTGCGGGACCATCCTGGCCCGCTTCGGCACCGACGAGCAGAAGACCAGGTGGTTGCCCGGACTGGCCGACGGATCGATCACGATGGCCTTTGCGATCACCGAACCGGATGCCGGCTCGAACTCGCACAACATCAGCACCGTGGCCCGACGCCCTGCCGACCTCGACGGCAAGGGTGGCACTGGCGGCGGCAACGGCACGGGCGGCGGCGGCCAGGGCTGGCGGCTCAGCGGGCGCAAGATCTGGATCTCCGGGGTGGACGTGGCCGATGCCATTCTGGTGGTGGCCAAGCTGGCGGACGGGCCCAGGGGGACACTGCGGCCGGCACTGTTCGTCGTACCCACCGATTCCGCTGGCGTGGAGGCGCAGCCGATCCCCACCGAGATCGTCTCCCCGGAGCGGCAGTCCACGGTGTTCTTCGACGATGTGGTTCTTGCTGACGACGCCCTGGTCGGCCACCCGGACGCCGGCATCGCGCAGCTGTTCGCCGGGCTGAATCCCGAACGGGTGATGGCCGCCGCGTATGCCCTAGGGGTGTCGCGGCTGGCAATGGCGAAGGCCAGTGAGTACGCCCGCACCCGAACGGTCTGGTCCACACCGATCGGCGCCCATCAGGGGCTGGCGCATCCGCTGGCCGCCTGCCAGGTCGAGATCGAGCTGGCCGCTCTGATGATCCAGAAGGCTGCCTGGCTGATCGACCAGGGTCAGGACGAGGCCGCCGGTGCGGCCGCTAACACCGCGAAGTATGCCGCCGCCGAAGCCGCCGTACGTACGGTCGATCAGGCGATCCAGACCCACGGCGGTAACGGCTTGTCTCAGGAGTACGGCGTCGGCGCGCTCCTGGCGATGTCGCGGGTCTCGCGCATCGCCCCGGTGAGCCGAGAGATGATCTTGAGCTTCATCGCCCAGCACCGGCTCAAGCTCCCGCGCTCCTACTGACATTCACGCCGGATCGTGGACTGCCAGATTCAGGAGGTGTTACTTCTGGATCGGGTGGCCCAGGGACATCGCCTTGCCGCCGGTGGCCTGCCCCATCGCGTCGAAGAACACGTAGACCCCGTTGGCGGCCGCGGCAAAGGCCACGTATCCGGCAATGGTCGCCCAGACACCGGCGGTGACAGCGGCTTCCGGTTCCACGGCCCATGACACGAACCAGCCATGCGTGGTCCCGAGGACCAGCAACGCGAAGCTGACCCAGAACATCGAGAACAGACCGAACACGGTGGCCACCGTTCCGGCCCCGACGTGATCGCCCAGATGGCGGCGATGAACAAACCGAGCCCGGCGACGAGGATGCTGTTCGAGAGCAGCTCGGCGACCGCGAAGTCCTTGTAACCGACCAGCCACAGGGCCAGCGGGATCGCACCGGCGACAAAGGATGCCGAACCAAGGATGACGGGATTGTTGCCGGCGGCCGCAGCAGCCCGGCCTTGCCTCGACCTCATACCCGTGCCCAAGAACGGGGGACCGGGAACGAAGCCTTGACGTCCCGCGTTAAGCTGGCAAGAAAGTTGAGCGAACCTGGCGCAAGCTGGGTCCTGTCCAGGCAGAACAGAGAGAAGGGCACCACTCATGGCACGAGCGGTCGGCATCGACCTCGGCACCACCAACTCCGTCGTCGCCGTCTTGGAGGGCGGCGAGCCCACGGTCATCGCCAACGCGGAGGGATCACGGACGACTCCGTCGGTCGTAGCGTTCGCCAAGAACGGCGAAGTTATCGTCGGCCAGGCCGCCAAGAACCAGGCGGTCACCAACGTTGACCGCACCATCCGCTCGGTCAAGCGCGAGATGGGCACCGGCTGGTCGGTCGACATCGACGGCAAGGCCTACACCCCGCAGGAGATCTCGGCGCGGATCCTGCAGAAGCTCAAGCGCGACGCCGAGACCTACCTCGGCGAGACCATCACCGACGCGGTGATCACCGTTCCGGCCTACTTCGAGGACGCCCAGCGCCAAGCCACCAAGGAGGCCGGCGAAATCGCCGGGCTCAATGTGCTGCGGATCGTCAACGAGCCGACCGCTGCCGCGCTCGCGTACGGGCTGGACAAGGGCGAGAAGGAGCAGACCATCCTGGTCTTCGACCTCGGCGGTGGCACCTTCGATGTGTCCCTGCTCGAGATCGGTGACGGCGTCATCGAGGTCAAGGCGACCGCCGGTGACAACCACCTCGGCGGTGACGACTGGGACCAGAAGGTCCTAGAACACCTGGTCAAGCAGTTCAACGTGTCCAACGGCATCGACCTGTCCAAGGACAAGCTGGCGATGCAGCGGCTCCGTGAGGCTGCCGAGAAGGCAAAGATCGAGCTGTCCGGCGCGCAGTCGACGAACGTCAACTTGCCCTACATCACCGCAGGCTCGGAGGGTCCACTGCACCTGGACGTGACGATCACCCGCGCGGAGTTCCAGCGGATGACCCAGGATCTGCTCGACCGTACGAAGGCGCCGTTCAACCAGGCGATCCGCGATGCCGGCATCAACGTCTCGGCGATCGACCACGTGGTCATGGTGGGTGGTTCCACCCGGATGCCTGCCGTCACCGATGTCGTACGGGAGCTGACCGGGGGCAAGGAACCCAACAAGGGTGTGAACCCCGATGAGGTGGTAGCGGTCGGGGCCGCGTTGCAGGCCGGTGTGCTAAAGGGCGAAGTCAAGGACGTCCTGCTGCTCGACGTGACCCCGCTGTCACTGGGGATCGAGACCAAGGGCGGGATCATGACCCGGCTGATCGAGCGCAACACCACGATTCCGACCAAGCGCTCAGAGATCTTCACGACCGCCGATGACAACCAGCCCTCGGTGCAGATCCAGGTCTATCAGGGCGAGCGCGAGATGGCGTCGTACAACAAGAAGCTCGGCATGTTCGAGTTGACCGGTCTACCGCCGGCCCCCCGTGGCGTCCCACAGATCGAGGTCGCCTTCGACATCGACGCCAACGGCATCGTGCACGTCCACGCGAAGGACCTGGGTACGGGTAAGGAGCAGTCGATGACGATCACCGGCGGCTCGGCGCTGCCCAAGGACGACATCGCCCGGATGATGGCCGACGCCGAGGCGCATGCCGAGGAGGACAAGGCCCGCCGTGAGGAGGCCGAGACGCGCAACATGTCGGAGTCGATGGTCTATCAGACCGAGAAGTTCCTGGCCGAGAACGGCGACAAGCTGCCCGAGGACAAGAGAACCGAGCTCGGTGAGGCACTCAGCGAGCTCAAGTCCGCGCTCGGCGGCTCCGACTCGGCCGCGATCAAGGCATCGTCGGAGAAACTGTCCCGTCTGTCCCAGGAAGCTGGTGCCGCTCTGTACGCCGAGCAGCAGGCCTCGGGTGCAGCCGGTGAGGGTGCCGGGACTGCGGGTTCCGCAGGTGCCGCTGGGGCTGCCGGAGCCGCCGGATCCGGGGCCGATGCACCGGCCGATGACTCCGACGTGGTCGACGCCGAAATCGTGGACGACGACAGCGAGCAGAAGTGACCGCGTCGTCGGGGGCGGGGTCGGACACCTCGGGGTTGTACGGCGACCGAGGCCGGTCGGGGGAGACCGACGAGGAACAACCCCGGGTGGTCATACGGGACAAGCGCCGGATCGATCCGGAGACCGGGGCGGTACGGGAGGTTCCTTCCGTACCGCCCGCCGATCCGGCGCCGTCCTCCGCGGAGGCGTCGGCGGGCGCGGATCAGGATGTGACAGCAGGCGAAGGTGACAGCGACGTGGCACAGGCGACCGACCTGGCCAAGGCGTTGGCCGAGCGGACCGAGGATCTGCAGCGGGTGTCGGCGGAGTATGCCAATTACCGGCGGCGGGTGGACCGAGATCGGGTACTGATCGGCCAACTGGCCCAGGAGCGACTCGTTCTCGACCTGCTTCCGGTGCTGGACGACATCGACCGGGCTCGGGAGCACGGCGATCTGACCGGGGCGTTCAAGAGCACCGCTGATCAACTCGGCACCGTGCTCGATCGCGCTGATGTGCAGGTATTCGGTGAGATCGGTGATCCGTTCGACCCGGGCATGCACGAGGCTGTGCTGCACACCGAGAGCCCGGAAGTCAGCGAGCCGACCTGCACCCACATCATGCGTCGTGGCTACCGCCGCGGAGATCGGGTGCTTCGAGCGGCGATGGTCGGAGTGGCCGATCCGGCAAATCCGGCGCCGGCCCCGCCGATCGAGCATCTGGCCGGCGATCCCACTGTCGACGAAGCAAGCGAGTCGAAAGAGTAAGGAAGGGGGCGCCCAGACATGAGCACGAAAGACTTCATCGAGAAGGACTACTACGCAGCCCTGGGCGTCGCCAAGGACGCCAGCGCGACGGAGATCAAGAAGTCCTACCGCGCGCTGGCCCGTGATCTGCACCCGGACAAGAACCCGAACAACGCTGCGGCGGAGGCGAAGTTCAAGGATGTCTCCGAGGCCTACGACGTGCTCTCCGATGCCAAGCGGCGCGGGGAGTACGACGAGGCGCGACGGCTTTTCGGGTCCGGCGGCTTCCGCCCGGGCGGCTTCGGCGGCGCGGGTGCTGGCCCCGGCGGTCAGACCTTCGACATCAACGATCTCTTCGGGGGTGCGGCTACGGGTGGTGCAGGCACCGGTACCGGCGGGTTGGGCGATCTGTTCGGCGGCCTGTTCGGCGGCGGTATGGGCGGTGGCACCCAGACCCGAACGAGGCCGGCTCGGGGGCGCGACGTGGAGACCGAAGCCACGCTGTCCTTCGAGGAAGCGGTGCGCGGTGTGACCGTTCCGTTGCGCATGCAGAGCCCTGGGACCTGTCGGAACTGTTCCGGCACCGGGGCCAAGCCGGGGACCGCGCCGAAAACCTGTCCGACCTGTCATGGCGCCGGGGTGACCACCCGCAATCAGGGGTCCTTCGCCTTCTCCGAGCCCTGCCGGGACTGCCGGGGCAGCGGAACCGTGGTCGATGACCCGTGCCCGGAGTGCCGGGGCAGCGGAGTGACCAGCCAGACCAGGACCATCACCGTCCGGATCCCGGCCGGAGTCAAGGCGGGCCAGCGGATCCGTATCGCTGGCAAGGGTTCTCCGGGTCAACGCGGCGCGCCCGCGGGCGACCTCTACGTGGTCGTACACGTCGGCGGCCACGACCTGTTCACCCGGTCGGGCAACAACCTCGCCCTCGCCGTGCCGATCTCCTACACCGAGGCCGCGCTCGGTACCAGCGTGCGGGTGCCCACTCTTGACGGTGCCGTGACCCTGAAGGTGCCGGCCGGTACCGCCTCTGGCCAGACGTTCCGGATCAAGGGCAAGGGCGTTCTGGCGGCCAAGCAGACCGGTGATCTCATGGTCACCGTCGAGGTCGCCGTACCGAAGGCACTGTCCGACGATGCGCGTACGGCGTTGCAGGCCTATGCCGATGCCCAGGCCGAGGATCCTCGACCCACGATCACCGAGGCGGTGCGTAGCCGTGGCTGAACTCTCCGATGAGACACCGGTATTCGTGATCTCGGTCGCGGCACAACTGGCCGGCATGCACGCCCAGACCTTGCGGCAGTACGACCGGCTGGGATTGGTCTCGCCCGGTCGAACCCCAGGCGGCGGACGGCGCTACAGCGCCCGGGACATCGCCCGGCTGCACGTTGTGGCCCGGCTGTCGCACGAGGAGGGCATCAACCTGGCCGGGATCAAGCGGATCATCGAGCTGGAAGCCGCCGTGGTGGCACTGCGACGACAGTTGGACGCGCTGGCCGACGAGCTCGAACTGTCCGAGCAGCGCCGACTTTCGGCCGAGGCCGCGGTGCACGCGTCGTACCGGCGCGACCTCGTGCCGGTCAATCAGCAGCAGATGCTGGTTTTCCGTCCGCGTACGCAGCGGTAGGACCGTTTCAGACCCGGATTACGGCCGGGCCGCCGACGATCTCGATGGCATCGAAATCGTCGTCCTGACTGACGACTTCCATGCTGTTCGCGCTGGCCACTGAGTCGATCCAGAGGTCGTTCATTCACCTTATTGCTCTGCGCCCCTCCTCCGCCAACCGGAGCCGTGCGGTTTGCTCCAGCAGCGACTCAGTTCGCAGCGGGCGTCCGCTCTCCGCAGCGATCAGAACGCTGGAGTCCTCCCGGCTCAGCCGCGCTGGCGGCCTAGGACGGCAAGCTTGTGCGCCGTATCGGTTTCCGGGGCCGCGGTGTAGACCACGACGTGCAGGTCGGGATTGTCCGAAGGCGCGAGCCGGTGATGTTCCAACAGCAGTTCGCCCACGCCGGGATGGTGGAACCGCCGTTCTCGTGAGGTGAAGTGGTCCACGTCGTGGCTGGCCCAACCGCGCCTGAACGGCTCGCTGACGTCTTGCAGCCTCTCGATCAGGTCGGCGAAGGCTGGTTCGTGCACCCGCGAGCCGGCCTCGGCTCGAAATTGGGTCAGGAAGCGCCGGCTGTCGGTGGTCCAGTCGGCCAGCAGGTCACGTACGTACGGGTCAGTGAAGACCAGCCAGAGCAGGTTGCGCTGGCCGAGCGGGGTGCTGGCCACGTTGGGATAGAGATTCTCGTACGCACGGTTCCACCCGACGATCGACCAGTTATGGGTGATGGCGTACGCCGGAAAGATCCCCAAGGCGTCCAGCAGGCGCTGCCCGTGCGGCGGCAACCTGACTGTCAACTGACTGAGGGCCGGCTCGGTTGAATGACCGGTCAGGCGAAGGACGTACTCGTGCTCAGCCGGCGACATCTGCAGCGTCCGGGCCAGGGCATCCATCACCTGGCGGGAGGGCTTGATGTCACGGCCCTGCTCGAGCCAGGTGTACCAGGTCAGGCTGACCCCGGAGCGGACCGAGACCTCCTCGCGTCTCAGCCCCGGAGTGCGCCGCTGACCGCTCAGCGCAATGCCGACCGACTCGGGGGTGATGTGTCGCCGACGCGTCCTGAGGAAGTCCGCGAGCTCGGCTTTGGCGGATACGACGGCGCTCACTCACCCTCCTGCCTGCCGTCGAGCAGCTTGGAGTGAGGCACGTTCGAGCTGGGCACTGGCGACTTCCTCGGCAGGCCAAGCGATTGCCCGTAGAGCGTCATCTCCCGATGCTCAGCCCGCATCCACTACCGACACGTCGGAGGCAGCGATGCGCCGGTCACCGGTGACGATCGTCAACTGCTCAGACCGGGCCTGCGCAACGAGCAGGCGGTCGAACGGGTCACGGTGATGCATCGGCAGGTCAGCCACCGGGAGACCATGACGTGCATCGAGGCGCGGGACCTGTACGCCGCTGTTCAGCACGTGCTCAAAGAAGTCGTCGGGACAGAGAGCTTGCCGATCGCTGCCTTCACTCCGATCTCTGCGAACGACACGACGCTGCACTGTAAGTCGGTCGCCTGCTCGATT
>JACCUM010000301.1 GCA_013811805.1 Geodermatophilaceae bacterium
GGGCTACCGGCCGCATGCCGTGGCCCGCCAGCTGGCCAGCCGCGAGTCGACCGTGATCGGGGTGCTGGTTTCCGACCTGCACAACCAGTTCTTCGCCGAACTCGTGGACGGTGTCGACGAAGCGGCCCAGGAGCAGGGCTTCTCGCTGCTGCTGCAGGCCGGCCAGCGCCGAGCCGCCCGCGAGGAGCGGGGGATCGACACCCTGCTCTCCTTCTCCCCGGCTGGTCTGATCCTGCTCGGACCGGTGGTCGCCACCAGCGTGCTGGCCGGCGCGGCACGGCAGGCACCGGTGGTTGCGGTCACCCGGAGCAGCCGGCACCCGGACGTGGACACCGTCACCGATGACAGCGAGGCCGGCGCTCGGCTGGCCGTGGCCCACCTCGCCGGTCTCGGCCACCGGCGGATCGCGCACCTGGACGGCGGTAACGGGGCACAGGCTGCGGTGCGCCGGCGCGGCTATCTCGCCGCGATGGCCGGGTTGGGGCTGGCACCGCTGGTCGTGCCCAGCGAGTACACCGAGATCGGCGGCGTGCTGGGCGCCCGGGCCCTGCTCGCCAGCGCACCGGAGGCCACCGCCGTGTTCTGCGCCAACGATCTCAATGCGGTCGGCGCCATCGCCGAGCTCCAGGACAGCGGCTTGCGGGTACCGGGCGACCTGTCCGTCGTCGGCTACGACAACACCGTCCTGGCCGCGTTGCGGCACGTGTCGCTGACCACCATCCACCAGCCGCGGCACCAGATGGGCCGGCTCGCGGTGGAGGTGCTGCTCGGCCGGATCCGCGGCGAGCGGGACACCGCGGCTCGGTTGCAGCTCGAGCCGAGCCTGGTAGTACGAAAGACCACCGCCGCCCCCCGTACCGACCCCCACCTTGGCGGTTTTGACGTAACCCGCCATAAAAGCCCGGCCACCCGGCCCCAAGATCCTGGCGGTTTTGACGTAAACCGCCAGGAGAGTCTGAACCCACAGAGAGATGAGGTCAGATCGTGAGCGCACAGTCGGGCGGTGCGGCACCGTTGGCTCACCTCAGCGCCCCCGCGCGGTGCGGGTCACCGTGACGTGGGCCAGATCAGGGCGAGCGCAACGATGACCGACATCGCATTCAAGGTCACTGCGGGTCCGGCGTGCAACACATATCCGCGCTCCAACGCCTCGCTCACCCGGCGGCAGAACGTTTCGTCCTCGGGTCCGGTGGGGACGCGGTAGCGGGGCAGGTCGTCGGGTGGCTCACGCATGGTCGAGAACGTAGGACCGAGTTCGATCATGAGCAAGTCGGCAGGTAACCGCTCCACACCGCTGAGTTCACGCCGGGCATACGGCTGGCGCCGGACAGTTTCGACATGACCGTGACCGGAACTCAGGCGTCGTCGGATTCCGGGCCGGTCCAGATTATCCGCACGTCGCGGCTCGCTGCGGCGATCCTGTGTGGGTTGGTGCTTGGTGGCGCTGCTGGGGCGAGCATCGCGTGGGCCCTCTCTCCACAGCCGACCCGGGACGACCTCGCCGGTGTGGCTGCCGACCTGCTGCCGCCCGGGAGGGAAGTCCACGACGTGGAAACCCTCGGTATCGACGCCAGCGGCCTGGGCCCGACCGAGGTCCGGGGCAGGGTCGACCCCCAACTGGCGATCGAGGCGAACGCGGACGGGCCCACCGATGCAGGGATCATCGGCGAGCTGTTCCAGCGTGCGCAGGCAGCCGACTTCAGCGATGTCCTCCTTCGGCGTGGCATGCCCGCCCCCGGTCACGTCGCCCTGGTCGGGGAGCGCGACGGGTTGGCCTTCGAGCTCCGGGACGGTCGCTTGGACATCGCGCCGCTGGTTGGCTGGCCGGTGGTCGCCGCGACCGTCGGCGGGGCTGTCGGCCTGGCACTCCTTGCCGGATTCCGCTCAGCCCACCGCCAACGCCGTGGTCGGTCGCGCGGGATGGCGCGGCTGCTCACCGCCGGGTCGTGGGCGATCCTGCCGATCATGGCCGTGTGTACGGCGTCACTTCCGTTCTTCCTGGGCCCCGGCCGGTCAGCGGCCGACCTCGGCGACTACGGCTCGTTCGTGCTCGAGCTGGCCGTCGGCCTCTGGGCGCCGGTGGCGATCCTCGTCGGGTTGATCGCGTGGGTGATGTTCGGCCGCCGCGTCGGCCCAGGTCAAACCTTAGGCGGACCAGCAGGTCTCCCGAGATAGCGGATCTGGCGTGCCTTGCCGGTTTGGTACTCACGGCCGGCCAGCGCCGACGGGACACCGACCTCCCACCAGGCTCCGGCATCGGTCCAGGAGTCTGGATGCGTGCGGACGATGAGCACGACGGGGCGGCGGCCCTCGACTACCTGCCCTCTGGCGCGGGCATAGGCCCCCGTACGTCCCCGATTGACGAGCCCGCTGGTAGCTCCTCCACCTTGCAGCCCAACGCTGCGGCGTGCGCGGTGAAATCGACCCGCACCCCGCCCGGGCCGGCGACATCGGCGTCCATGTTGTTGAACGACGCAGCCCCTGGCCGGTCTCCAGCCGCTCGATCACCCCGTATCCATCGTTGTCGCCCACCACGGCAACGAATGGATGCCCGGGGAACGCGGCAGAGAACAGCTCGGAAATTTGAGCATGGCCTATTGCGCCTTCGGCGGCTGGAAGTACTCTATTCGGCGACCTGCACGTCCACGGAGCCGACGGCGTCCGCTTCTACACCCGAGCAAGGCGGTCGCCTCCCGCCGGCCACCCAGTCCTCCGGCCTGGAACTCGGGTTCCCGACCCACTACTCGGTGATGCCGGATGCGGCCATGTCGGACGCGGTGATGTCCGCGGCGGCTGCCCTGCCCACGTCGGTCAGCCGTACCTGCGGCCTCCCGGTGGGCCTGTTCCCGTACGGCGAGGGCACGCTGCTGCTCCCGCTCGTACAGGATGCCGAAGCTGAACCCGTTCTCGCCCCGGGTGGTTCCGGCCTTCGCGCCGAGCCGTCGGAGCAGCTCCGCGCTGACCAGGCTGTCCTGATGCTCACCCATCAGGTCCTGGAGCCCTTGATAGCGATTGGCCAGCTTGCGCGAGGACTTTCCTCCGGTGACCGGTTCGACGAGTTCGGCTGCATAGCGGGCCCGCTTGGCGGCCTTCCGGGCGCTGTGCAGTTCCTCGAAGTCACCTGAGGTATTCGCCTGGGACAGCCGCTTGGACACCTTTCGCTCTGCCCGTTTCACCATCTTGCCCAGTTGGGAGACGGACTTGTCAGCTCTGCTCGTGAGCGGAGGTTCGGCCATCCAGGCCGCGACGGAGTCCAGCAACTCGGCCGGGCAAGCGGACCTGGTCGGCTCATAGCCGGCCAGCAGCAGGAGGGGAGGGACGGAATGCGCGGACGCGGTGGAGCACTGCTGCGGGGGCTCGGCTCGCTCGTGGCCCTTCTGGGCATCCTAGGCGGAATCCCGTTCGGCCTGGTCGTTTTCGGTGGTCGCTACCTGCCCGACCATGTGCCTGACTGGTCGGAGATCACCGGCGTCTTAAGCCGGCCAGACACCGGCGCGGTGTTCTTCGGATTCCTCACCGTCGTCGCCTGGATCGGCTGGGCGATCTTCACGCTGTCAGTGCTGGTGGAGATCCCCGCGCAGCTACGCCGCACACCTGCCATGCGCCTACCCGGATTCGGCGGCGGGCAACGCCTTGCCGGAGTACTGGTCACCGGCGTGATCGCACTGCTTCCACTGGCACCCATGAACGTCGGCGTCGCCACCGCCGATCTGATCGTGCCGGCGGTATCGGCGCCTGCCCAGCTGCCCACGGCAGTGACCGTCGCGCCCGTCGTGACGGAACAAGCCCCAGCAGCGTCGGCGACCGGGTGGTCGTATGCCGTGCAGCGTGGGGACACCCTGTGGGGTCTGGCCGAGCGACACCTCGGTGACGGCGAGCTGTTCACCCAAATCAGAGACCTCAATGTCGGTGTCCCGCAAGCCGATGGGCGGGCAATGAGCCCGGACGGCATGATCGATATCGGCTGGGTCCTGCAGATCTCCGGCCAGGCCCCGCCAGATGCCGCACACCAGGCGGGCATGCACACAGTCGTCGCCGGAGACGCTGCGCGAGATCGCCGCACAGCATCTCGGGGATGAGGCGCGTTGGTCAGAGATTTATGACCTCAACTCTGGTGTCGTCCAGGCCGACGGGACCGCCCTGACAGACCCGGACATGATCGATGTGGGCTGGGTCCTGCAGATCCCTGTCGCCGGCACACCGCCGACAACGCCGGTGCCGCCGGTCGAGGAAACGCCCCCACCGGATCCCGGCCCCGTCCCGCCGGTCGACGAGATTCCGGGACCGGCGGAACCTGAACCGGCCCCGGCACCGATCCGGATCCTGCCCCAGAAACAGGCGCAGGAAGCGCGGACCAACCGGGCAAGCACGAGCAGCCCGCCACCGCCGCGGCCCAGGACGACCTCACCTCAGCGGCCGACAGCGGCGACCTCGACGACGAAACACCTATCGGCCAGGTTGTCGCCGGCATCGGCGGCCTGCTCGCCGCCGGGATCCTTAACTGGAACACGGTTCGGAGTCGGCTGGGCCGGCAGGCATCGAGCGTGCGGCGCCCCAAAATTCTTGTATGCAGTCCTGCTGGATCCGGTACATCGCGAACTCGAGGGTCTCGACGGAGCGTTCGGCTCCGGGT
>JACCUM010000306.1 GCA_013811805.1 Geodermatophilaceae bacterium
AGACGGCGTTCTTCGACCGGGTACCTGGCCCGGTACACGCCGGATCGCCACCGGCAGCAGAGGTCGGCTGCGCTGGAGGTGTCACGGTCGGGGACCGGGCACACGCGTGGCTGTTCTTCAGCGACCCGTCCCCACGGCAAGCGCTCGCCGACTCGGCACGGGCCTGCTCGTTGCAGGTCGCCACCATGTGTGTCAGGATGAAGATCTAGTTCCCCACCGTCCCCCGGGACTGGTGGGGCTTTTTCGTGAGAGGGGTCATGACCGGTCTCCGTGCCGTCGTCGTCATCGACTACCAGAACGTCCACCTCACCGGTCACGGTCTGTTCGCGTGCAGCAGGTACAACCCAGCACACGAAGCACTTGTGAACCCGCTCCACTTCGCCAATCAGTTGATCAGCGCGCGCAACCAGGCACAGAGGCCGGGCATGGACCATGCGGCGCTGTCCCACGTGTATGTCTATCGTGGGCAACCCTCGTCCGAGCACGATCCCAAGCCGTACGCACGCAACCAGGCGCAGAAGGCGCGCTGGGAACGGGACCAGCGGGTCACCGTACAGCTGAGACCGCTCAAGTATCGCTACGAGCGCGACAGCTCCGGCCAACCGCTGATCGACGCCGACGGCAAGCGGGTCGTCAAGGGCAAGGACGAGAAGGGCGTCGACGTTCTGTGTGCACTCGCAGTCTTGCGCGAAGCCCGCAAGCCCGACGTCGACCTTGTCATCCTGGCTTCCCACGACAGCGATCTTGAGCCAGCCCTCGATGAGGCGATCGCCCTGCACACAGCAAAGATCGAGACGTTCTGCTGGTTCGACCCCTCCCAGCCGCACCGCACTCGCCAGCTTCGGCCAGGCAGCGGCCGCGTGTGGAACACCAGGCTGGGCGAGACTGAGTTTCGCAACTGCTGGGATCTCACCGACTACTCGTAGTCGGTCGTCGGACCCGGATGCCCAGGATCTCTGCAGCGGCGGCTGTCCTACCCTTACGGTCATACCGTGGAGCGCCTGCCCCAGACCGCGTGCCATGCCATCCAACCCGCTGACGTTACCGCCGAGTTCGACTCTTCACCGATCCCATCCCGCAGCGACCGCTCGCCGACTCGGCACGGGCCTGCTCCGCGAAGCCATCGCCCTGCGCGGACGAATGAACCTGACCAGCTACCACCCGAGTACCTACCGCACGGCAGGACTCAGGTGGGGGACCGCCACCAAGTTCCACGAGACCCGGGACAACCTCGAGAGCGCTCCGCGACCTGGAAGAACGCTGTCCGTCATGCCAGCCGTCATGCCAGCGGGCACCCCGGGAACGATCCTTGGCCAAGTCCCCGACCGACGCATGCGGTTTGCGTCGCTCGCCCGCCGGATCGACAAACCCTGCAGGACCAGGTCGCCGGCGAACTCGATCGGCCTCCGGTGTCCTGCCCTGGTCACCCCCGGATCCGGGCACTCATGTGCTCATGATCGTCGGAAGTCCGGAAGAACGTCCCCATGCTGCCGAGCCGGTGAGAGCGGCCGCGCCAGGTCATGTAAGAGCGCGCTGAAGAGCGTCGTTGGTGTGCTCGCGGGAAGCGTCAGCGCGTGAAGGCCGCCGCGTTGGCGGACGGCGGATTGCCGCAGGGTGAACCCCGTGTCTAGCCTCGATCTTTCACGACGGTCGTTCGGTGATCTTCACCGGCCTTTAGTGATCTTGCTGGGGGCGCTGTCGGTCGATGGCGTCGCCGACACCGCCGTCACCGAACACGTGCGACGCCACATCACCGACGGGCGCCACCGGAGAAACAGCCCGCACCGCCGCCCCGCTCACCGCCGCCCCGGCACCGCGAGCTGCTCGAGAAGATCCACGCCCTCGCCACCGAGCCGCCCACCACCAGCCAGAGCGCCGGCCCGGCGGTCACCCGAGCCTCGCTGCAGACCGACCTGCTCGCCGCCCACGAACGCGCCGCCCGACTCAACACCCGCGTCCAGCACCTGGAGAAACGCCTCTCCGACGCCCTCGGCGAGCACGCCTGGCGCGAGTCCGGGCTCGGCACCCCCACCGACATCGACGCCCTCCACCAGCAGATCACCCACCTCGAGCAGCA
The DNA here is from genome assembly GCA_013811805.1 of Geodermatophilaceae bacterium. Classification (GTDB taxonomy): domain Bacteria; phylum Actinomycetota; class Actinomycetes; order Mycobacteriales; family Geodermatophilaceae; genus JACCQS01. Next base: position 2,078 of record JACCUM010000306.1, read on the forward strand.
GGCCATCGATCTACGCCTGCAACTCGCCGAACGCGACGACGACCTCGCCGCCGCCCGCGCCACGAACCGCGAGCTCATGGCCCGTATCAACGTGTCCCACCACAACAGGTGAACCTCCAAGAGTCGGCTTGCACCACACCTGTTGCGCTCGATAACGTCTCTTCATCAGCCTCTGAGCTGCGCAAACGCGAGGAACGAACCGCCACCGCAGGGCCGAATCCCGGAGAACCTACCGGTTCGCGAAGAACACGCTGGGCTGGACCACCCCCGCGCTGCGCACCCCCGAGCAAGCCGACCGCTGGACCTGGCTCGTCGTCACCAGCTACACCCAGCTACGCCTGGCCCGCCCCCTCGTCGC
>JACCUM010000309.1 GCA_013811805.1 Geodermatophilaceae bacterium
GACCAGGGGAAGTGGGGAGCCAAATCGTCATCGAGAAGTGCGGAACGTCAGCTCTGAGGACATCTGAGAGCGCATTTCGCGATCCGTCCCGGCTCACGCCGCCTCCTCGAGCGGTCCGCCTCGATGAGCGGCCTCGTAATCGATTGGGCTGCGCGAGCCGATGGAGGTGTGTCGGCGGTGCGGGTTGTACCAGGCTTCGATCCACTCGAACACGGTGAGGGCGAGCTGGCGGCGCGTCGCCCAGCGCTGCTCGTCGAGCAGCTCACGCTGCAGGATCGAGAAGAACGACTCGGCCATCGCGTTGACGCCCCTATATGTCAAGACGCCGTTGAGGGCGCACTCCAGGATGCGCTCAGACGGCCGCGGAGAGGGCGGGTGGTATGGAGGGTGCGGGCGTTTCGAGGCTGTCGACGTGTCTCGCGCGGTGGTCAGTCATGACGCGCTGGTAGATCTCGCGGGCGAGGAAGCGCTTGATGCAGCGGATGATCTCCCGCTTCGGCATGCCCTCGGCGGTTCGTCGGGCGACATAGTCGATCGTCGGCTGGTGGAACCGCATGCGCACGATCGTTGAGCGGTAGAGCGCGGCGTTGGCTTGACGGTGCCCGCCGCGGTAGAGGCGGTGTCGGCCGGTGGTCATTCCCGATGAGGCGGGGATCGGGCAGGCGCCGCAGAGCTTCGCGAAGGCGGCTTCGGAGCGGATCCGATTGGGGTCGTCGCCGAAGATGATGAGCATCTCGGCGGCGGTGTCGGCACCGACGCCGAACCCGTCGCGCAGCGTCGGTGATGTGTCGGCGGTGAGCTGGTCGAGGTGGCGGTCGTGGTCGTGGATCTCGTCGTTGAGGAACAGCCACCGGCGGGCCAGGGCCCGCAGGGTGTGCTTGGCGGCCGCAGTCGGCGAGTCGAGCAGGCCGGGTCGGAACCCGGCGCAGCGATCGATGAGTGTCTTGTCACCGAGACCGGTGAGCGACTCACGCAGCTCGGCCGGCGTGTTCACGATGATCGTCTTGAGGCTGATGATCGCTGAGGTGCGGGCCTTCACCGCCGTGTCGCGGGCGATCTTCAGCTGACGCATCATCTCCACGTTCCCGTCCGCGGTCTTCGGCACGGCGGTCGACTGGCCGGCGAGCACCGAGCGGGCCGCCAGCTCGGCGTCAAGCGTGTCGGACTTGCCGTTGGCCCGCCGGGCCCGCCGGTCACCGCGGTTGACCTCGATGACGCGATGCCCGGCTCGCCGCACCGCGCTGGTCAGCCCGGCCCCATAGCTGCCGGTGCCCTCGATCCCGAACGCCTCGATCGGCCCGAACCCGACGGCCCAGGCGATCAACTGGCGGTAGCCGCCCGAGTCGGCGGCGAACGAGCGGTCCTCGAGCCGGATCCCCCACACGTCGATGGTCACGGCAACGTGGACGTGCTTGTGGGTGTCGACGCCGACGATCACCTTCCGTCGCGCGTCGGGTGCTGGCATGCTTGATGTCACGGTGTGGCCTCCTTGGTCTGCCGGTTCGCCGGCTGGCCGGATGGGAGGACAGGACTGTGACGGGTCGTGTTCGCGCAGGCCCCTATTCGGTCACTGCCCATCCGGCCAGCAGGTGCTTGGTGGTTCAGCCAGCAGGCGACGACCGACAGATCAACGCCAGGACACGTCTCGGTCAGTCGAAAGCAAGGGTCAGGCCGCCACCTGCTGGCACCCGACCAGTGTCGTCGCCGACACCCGCCAGGCCGGTGGATCATGCTCACAGTCGTAGGCGTCGCCGATCGAGCCCATCGACCCGAGCACGCCGGCGGCGCGCAGCCGCCGCCCGAACGCCCAGCTCGTGTACTGCCCGGGTTCAGGGGGTCCTCGCAACGCTGCCTTGCTGGCTGGAGCGTAGTAGGTCGTCGAGGGACTCGGCCGGGGTTCTCCAGGCGAGGGTCTTTCGGGGCCGTCCGTTGAGTGCGGCAGCGACGGCGGCGAGGTCGTCGGGACGGTGCTTGCTGAGGTCGGTGCCCTTGGGGAAGTACTGGCGCAGCAGCCCGTTGGTGTTCTCGTTGGTGGCGCGCTGCCAGGGGCTGTGCGGGTCGCAGAAGTAGACGGCCAGCCCGGTGTCGATACGCAGCTGGACGTGCTGGGCCAGCTCGGCGCCTTGATCCCAGGTCAACGACCGCCGCAGCTGGTCGGGCAGCGTGGCAATGGATGCGGCGATCGCATCGCGCACGGCTTCGGCGCCGTGCCCGGCGAGCGCAGGGCCGTTCTTGACCCGTGGCCCGTCGCCATGGCCGTCCATGCGGGGCAGGTGCAGCAGCATCGTGAACCGGGTGGTGCGCTCGACCAACGTCCCGATCGCCGAGCTGTCGAGGCCGACGATCAGATCGCCTTCCCAGTGACCAGGCACCGCCCGATCCTCGACCTCAGCCGGTCGCTCGCTGATCATCACCTCCGGGGTGACGAACTTCTTGCCCCGCCCCTTCGTACGCGCCCTCGGCATGCGCAGCGCCCGTCCCGTGCGCAGACAGGCGACCAGCTCGCGGCGCAGCGCTCCCCGGCCCTGCACGTACAACGCCTGATAGATGGCCTCATGGGAGATGCGCATCGACTCATCATCGGGGAAGTCGACCCGCAGCCGCTTTGAGATCTGCTCCGGGC
>JACCUM010000343.1 GCA_013811805.1 Geodermatophilaceae bacterium
CTCGTAGCGGTTGCGCCAGTTGATCACCGTCGGTCGGCTCGTCCCGGTCCGCCGCGCGATCTCGGCGTTTGGCAGACCCTGCGAGGCGAGCAACACGATCCGCGCTCGCTGCGCCAACCCGGCACGAATCGCCGACGACCGGGTCAGACCTTCCAGCCGGGATCGATCACCCTCACGCAACACCAACGGGGCAGCAACAGACATGCACCATTGTCCCGCACAACACACCGTAAATCAACTTTCAACACGCGACACTAGCTGTCTGCGGCGGCGCATCCAGATAAGCATTCCGAGCAGGAGTACCGCGATCAGAAGGTATTCGAACTCGGACGCCAGCTGGACGCTCGTCGCGGCGTCCGACGCTGTCACGTTATCGATGGCGATGTTGGTGCCGATCGGGGTCAGGACCACGGTCTCCGATACCTGAGACGGGGCAACCGCGGTGGCGGGCAGTACCCAGAACAGTCGGGCCGACACAGCTTGCAAGATCACCAGGATGGCAATGAACGCCACCCGGGGTCGTTCACAAGCCAGCTCCTGGAGGCCCAGCCCGATCATCAGGTAGATCACCGGAGCACCCCAGAAGAGGAACCGCTCGGTGTCGGCGCCTCCGATCCACGCGATGCCGACGAGGCCCACCAGAAATGCGGCGATAGCCTGATGCAAACGCAGGAACTGTAGGCACGCACGCCAATAGAAGATCGGCAAGATCAGAACTGGCCCAAATGCAACGAACCAACCAAGCGCATAAATGTCGAGTCGCTTATAGATCAGCCAGTGGCCGGCCGAGATAAGAAAACCGTACGCACCGGTCGTCACAACGAGCACTCGGATCCCGACGAGTGTGATACCTCCCGCGAGCGCCGGGATCGCCAGCAACGGCCGGATCGACAAGAACCCGCGCAACTTGGCGCGTAAGTCCTTGCCGCGACCAGAGATCGGGTTGAACGTGAAAAGTGCCGCGAGCGGTACTAGCAATCCGGCTTCACGGACTGTTGCGGCGAAGATCGACACAGCACAGAGGATCGGCAGCCAGATCGCGAGCCGCCCACCTCTACGCATCTTCTCGACGATGAGTAGACCGGCGAGCAGGGCCGGCAGCAACCAGTAGTCGACGAGTACCGGATACCAAAAGTAGCTGCGGAGCGGGCCAGCCCATGCCGTCAAGAACAAAGCTATCAAGGCGATCCTGATCGGCACTGACGACACATAAAGCCGAAACCAGACAATCATCAGGACAATCATGACGGCGATAGCAACCGCGTTCACGATTTGGAAACCCTGCATGTAGTCGTTCGGAGAGACCACCGCCGCCATCAACGGTACGAGGATGCGGTATACAAATGGTGCCTCGGTCGTGAGGCGCTGACCGTCGCCGGCCTGTTCGGCCATCATGTAGTAGAAGTTGCCGTCCCAGCCGTGCCCGTTGTTGACCGTGAGTTGCCTCTGAAAGATCAACGACGCTACTGCGACCGCGATTCCTATCGCAGCGACGATGGCCACCTCGGAGAAGCGACCGCGAGCCGTGGTCGTCAATGGTTGGTCGGCTGGCGTGGCGATACGCGACCGCGACACTCGCATACCTCCGTTGCAGTCTCGTCAGCTCTCGCCGACCGGCCGGTCCAGCGGCACTACGCCAGATGCCATGCGGCGTCGACCGTATCGGGTAGGTCTGCTTCGGCCGACTGGGGGTCCGTTCGACGTCACACTCGGACGAGCCGAGCCTGGCTGACACCCAGCCGCGCTCGACTTCGACGCCAAGGACCACCAGCCGGCCACAGATCAGGAGCGCTACTCCGCGGGATCGGGTTTGCGGTTCCCTCGGCCGGTGATCGTCCACGCCGCGCCGGTCGCATCAAGGGCGGCACCGTGCGGGGACCCCGACCCCACACGCCACCGTCGCTTCGCGATGCCCTCTGGGCACCCCTGACCCGACCGGCGCGACGAGCAGAGCGGCCAGTACGAGGGAACGGGGAGCAAGAGGGTCGTGCGATGCGCGTGCATATAGAGCAACAACTGACAGCGGCGATTGACAGCAACGATGGCCGACTGTGCCGCACCAGGCACCGGCCCCAACCGATGGCAGGCCAGCTCACGGACGCCCATGGACAGCCGAGAACGGTGCCGCCGGCTCTACGGATCAGGAGGTTGGGGGTTCGAGTCCCTCCGAGCGCGCCAGGTAAGCACAGGTCAGAGTGCCTTTCTCGCCGGTGAGGCGGGAGAATCTGGCCCCTCCGGGGTCCCGCCGTCTCACAGTTTCTCACGGTCGGCTAGTTGACCTTGTAAATCGCGCCGAGCGCTGCGGTGCCCTCGGCCAGGTCCTCCTGCTCGGCGTGGACGTACACGGAGTAGGTAAAGCGCACGTCGTAGTGACCGGCCCACTTGCTGATGATGCTGATCGGCACTCCGGCCTTCTCCATCAGCGACAACGCCGTGTGACGGGCGCCGTGCAGCGGGATCCTCGGCACTCTAGCCCGCTTGCGGACCCCGCTCGAACTCGTCGGAGTACCACTCGGGGTGGGGCGGCTGGCCTAGCTCGTCGACTACTACCCAACCGGTATCCGCGTAGCGGGGCCGGCGGCCAGCTTCTCGGCGGCTTGACTCACCCATAGCACCCGCAACGCTGCGGCGGTGGCGGCGTCTAGCGGCAGCGTGCGCAGACCGTTCCTCGACTTCGGCTGCTTGGTGATGACCCGATAGGCGACCAGGACGCGGGTCTGCTCGATCTTGATCATCGCTGGCGAGTAGTTGTCGCCGACGCCGTAGCAGGCGGCGCACCACTTCTCCCGGTGCGCCGCGCAGGGTTCACCGAACGATCCCCACTCGACTGTCGGCCACGTAAGGCCGAGC
>JACCUM010000347.1 GCA_013811805.1 Geodermatophilaceae bacterium
TTGCTGACCCAGTTGCAAGGCGACGAGACCGGGCCGGTGCGGCAGTTCTTCGAGAACTACATCATCGATCAGTCCTCGCCGGTCCACATCGCGGTGTACTTCGCGCTGATCGTCTTCTTCACGTACTTCTACGTGTCGATCACGTTCAATCCCGAGGACCGCGCCGATGACATGAAGCGCTACGGCGGCTTCATCCCGGGCATCCGGCCAGGTCGACCAACTGCGGAATACCTGCAGTTCGTGCTCTCCCGGATCACCCTGCCGGGCTCGCTCTACCTGGGCACCGTCGCCGTACTGCCGAACCTGCTACTGGCCGTGACCGACAGCAACAACAACCAGAACTTCCCCTTCGGTGGTACGGCCGTGCTGATCATGGTCGGCGTCGGCCTGGAGACCGTTAAGCAGATCGAGAACCAGTTGCGGATGCGCAACTACGAAGGGTTCCTCCGGTAGTGCCGTGTCAGGAAGCGGTCCTAGCCCAGCCACGCAATGTCTCGGCGCGCCCCGGCCGCTTTTCGTGAGGCGGCTCTGATGCATGTCGTTCTGGTCGGCCCGCCGGGTGCTGGCAAGGGAACGCAGGCACAGCTCATCGCCGCGCGGCTGCAGATTCCGCATGTGTCGACCGGTGACATCTTCCGGGAGAACGTCAGCGAGATGACCGAACTCGGCCGGCAGGCCAAGACGTTCATGAACACCGGAGAACTGGTTCCGGATGCGATCACCGTGGCGATGGTGCGGGACCGGTTGGCCAAGCCCGACGCCCATGCCGGGTTCATCCTCGACGGCTTCCCGCGCACCCTGGTCCAGGCCGAACAGTTGCAGACGACACTGGCCGAGCTGGACGAGAACCTCGACGTCGTACTGCAGATGAAGATCGACGACGACGAACTCGTACGTCGGCTGTCCGGCCGGCGCGTCTGCAAGGGCTGTGGACGGATCTGGCATGTGGACTACGACCCCACGTCGGTCGACAACAACTGTGATGAGTGCGGCTGCGGCCTGTCCCAGCGTGACGACGACCGACCGGAGACCATTCGACGGCGGCTGCAGGTCTACCGCGAACAAACCGAGCCGCTGGTGGACTTCTATACCGAGCTGAAGCTGCTCGCTGTGATCGATGCGATGGGAACGGTCGATGAAGTGACGCTCCGATCGGTTCAGGCGCTCTTGGAGGCGAGGTCGGCATGATCCAGATCAAGACGTCCGAAGAGATCGCGCTGATGCGTTCGGCGGGCCTGATCGTGGCCGATGCCCTGGCGGCCATGCGTGCGGCCGTGGCTCCCGGAGTGAGCACCCAGGACCTCGATGCGATCGCCGAGCGGGTCATCCGGGATGCCGGCGCCGTACCGTCGTTCCTGGGCTACCGAGGCTTTCCCAAGACGGTCTGCGCCTCGATCAACGACGAGATCGTGCACGGCATCCCGAGCCGGAAGCGCGTGTTGGCACAGGGCGATGTGATCTCACTGGACTGCGGCGCGATCTACCACGGCTATCACGGCGACTCCGCGATCAGCGTGGCCGTGGGAGCGGTGGCCCCGGAGGTGGTTGCGCTGCTGGCGGTCACCGAGGCCTCGATGTGGGCCGGCCTGTCGCGCGCTCTTGTCGGTGGCCGGCTGACCGATATCAGTCACGCCGTCGAGGCATCCGTACGGTCGCACTCCCATCCGTACGGGATCGTCGATCACTACGGCGGGCACGGCATCGGCACCGAGATGCACCAGGACCCCCACGTGCTGAACTTCGGGCGGCCCGGTCGTGGACCCCGGCTGGTCCCGGGCCTGTGCCTGGCGATCGAGCCGATGGTCACTCTCGGCGACCCGGCCACCGTCGAACTCGACGACGGCTGGACGGTCGTCACCAAGGACGGCTCGTTCGCAGCGCACTTCGAGCACACCGTGGCAATCACCGCCGACGGACCATTGATCACCACCGCTCATGACGGCGGCCGGGCCGGCCTGACCGAATACGACGTCTCCGTCGCCATCTAGCGTCACACGTTGTCCAGACGCACTGCTACTGGACGCGGGCTTGTCCCAGCTGGCTCTCGGACATCCGCGTGCCATGTGCGACATCCGCGTTGCTAGTCGGCGTAGTTATGGTCAACGGCAGTGTCAGTCACGGACGGCACGGGCAAAGGCGGCCATGATGCGCTGGCGCAAGAGCATGGGCCGGTCGAACTCGGCCCAGGTGACCCGGACGACCTGATAGCCCAAGTCACGCAGCCGGTCCTCGCGCCGCTTCTCGGCGATCAGTGCCTGCCGACCGTCGGCGCCCCCGTATTTCATCATCCCGTCGAACTCGATGATGGTCCGCTGCTGCTCATAGAGGAAGTCCACCGTAGTCACGGTGGACGCTGACAGCGGTCGAGCACCGATTGCAGCCGTTGCTAGTCCGCGCAACGTGAACCCGGTCGAGGGTGGCATGCCACACCGGAAGACCCAACTCGGTCAAAGCCGAGTAGTGGCTCGCAGCAACCCGACCCGCGAACCTGTGTACTACTGCACGTGCGGCTAGTCGATGCTGTTCCTCGTGCGAGGCCCCGGCAAATGCGGATCGGGCGGCATAGGCCCCGCGACCGATCCGTACGACTGTTCCCTTGCTGGACAGGCGGCTGAGCGACTGGCGGTCGTACCCACTGGCGAGAGCGTCCGCTGCCGTGAAGAACCCCCCGGCAACCCGAGCCTTGGCAACTAGAAGATCGTTCATCCGGACAGGGTCGCGCAGCAGCAGGCTTGCCGATCAACTCAGCTCTGCGCTGTGGACACATAAGTCGCGGGTGTGGAGGCTCGACCTGAACCTGTTAGGTCTCACCTGGCTCGCGGGCATTCGCGCGCCGAGTACGACATGCGTGTGCCTAGACAGCCGCGTCCAGCGGTCCTTTCCGCGGTTAGGCTGGAGGAGTGAGCACGCCCGAGG
>JACCUM010000372.1 GCA_013811805.1 Geodermatophilaceae bacterium
CCCATGACCACGGCCACGGTGGGATGGCTCGGCGGCAGTGCATCGTGCAGCGCCGCCGCAGCCGCAGCCGCAGCCGCAGCCGCAGCCGCAGAGATCAGCTCACTCGATGACATGGCGGGGGAGCCTAGCCGGGCTGGGCTACCGGGCGGGGTAATACCGCACGATGGACTGGGCCACACAGACCGGCTTGTCCACGCCTTCGGCCTCCACGGTGGCGTCGACGGTCGCCTGCACACCGCCGCTGACCCGCTCGGCTGCGACCAACTCGGCATGGACCCGGACCCTGGAGCCGACCGGTGTCGGCGCCGGGAAGCGGACCCGGTTCAGCCCGTAGTTGATTCCCATGGCTACGCCGTCCACCTGGAACGCGTTGTGCAGCAAGGGCACCAACATCGAGAGAGTCATGTAACCGTGCACGATCGTACGACCGAACGGTCCGGCGGCAGCGCGTTCGGGGTCCACGTGGATCCACTGCTCGTCCTTGGTGGCTCTGGCGAAGGCGTCCACATCGGATTGCGGAATCTCGACCCAGTCGCTGGTGCCGAGATCAGAACCGACCATGTCGAGCAGTGCGTCCGGAGTGGCAATGGTCCTCGTCATGCCCACCATCCTCACCTATCCGGCCGGTCCGCCGGTCCTGGCCACGGGCTGGACGGCGCGCTCGAGGACGCAGCTGCGCCAAAGGTCACACCGCAGGGGCCCAGCCTGACGCCGGATCGGCCACCGGTGCGGCCTAGACTTACGGGGTTGTCAATCGTCGCACTGTGGGCGCCCAACAGAGGGCCGCTCCGACGGCGAGTGGTCGAACAGACCAGCGACTGTCGATCGAGAGGATTGCCCCGGTGTCCCGCGCATGAGTGTCGTCGCGACGAGTGCGGCTCTGCCAGGCGAGCGGGTCGGCGGCTGGATCGATGCCTGGGTCGAGGCCCACGCCGCGGAGCTGGTGGAGACCCGGCGCACGATCCACGCCCACCCCGAACTCGGCTACGTAGAGCACGAGACCACCGACCTGGTCCTCGGCCAACTCCGCGAGGTGGGGCTGGAACCCACCCGGCTCGACCACGGAACCGGCGCGATCTGCGATATCGGGGACACCGGCCCGGTGGTGGTGCTTCGGGCAGACATCGACGGGCTGCCACTGTTCGACCTCAAGGACGTGCCGTACAAGAGCCAGAACCCAGGGGTCGCGCACGCCTGTGGGCACGACGCACACACGGCGATGCTGCTCGGCGTCGCCCGGTTGCTCAACGAGTTGGCTGCCTCCGCTGAGCCCGGAATGGCCCACGGCCTCGGCGGTCGCGTCCGGTGCGTGTTCCAGCCAGCGGAGGAACAGGTACCCGGCGGCGCGCTCGAGGTCTTGAAGACCGGCGCTCTGGACGGGGCGGTCGCAGCCTTCGCCGTGCACTGCGACCCCACCCTCGACGTCGGCCGGGTGGGTCTCAAGGCCGGGCCGATCACTGCGGCCTGCGATGCCGTCAAGGTGACGCTGACCGGTCCCGGCGGGCACACCGCTCGGCCGCACATGACCGTCGATCTCGTTGATGCCCTGGGTCGGGTGATCATCGCGACTCCCGGGCTGCTGTCGCGGCAGGTGGACCCCCGGGCCGGACTGTCTCTGGTGTGGGGTGCGGTCGGTGCCGGGATCGCCGCCAACACGATTCCCGACAGCGGAACGCTGCATGGGACGATCCGACTGCTCGACCGGGATTGCTGGGACGAGGCCGAGAAGCTGATCCGGCGCCTCGTCGCCGAGGTCGTGGCGCCCACCGGAGCGCAGGTCCAGATCGACTATCAGCGCGGCGTGCCTCCGGTCGTCAACTCTCCCGGTCCGATCGCCACGCTCACCGCCTCGGCCCGGGAGACCGTCGGTGCCGACGGCGTCCAGCCGACCGAGCAGAGCCTTGGCGGCGAGGACTTCGCCTGGTATGCCGACTACGCACCGATCGGGCTGGCCCGGCTGGGCACCTACGGTGGCGGACCCCCGTTGGATCTGCATCGCGGCAGTTTCGACATCGACGAGCGCGCTCTCTCGATCGGGGTACGGCTATTGGCTCGTACGGCGCTGCGGGCGCTGGCGGGCGAGCCCGGGTAGCGCAGCCGCGATGGCGCAGCGGTCGGACCCACCTCCGACGGCGACGGAGGAAGTGTCGCCGCCAGAAGAGGTGACCGCCCCAGAGGCACTGTCGTTGGCCGCCGGATTTCCGCAAGCCGACCGAGGGCAGTGGCAGGAACTGGTCGCTGGCATCCTCCGCCGGTCCGGACTCGGGGTTGCGTCGGGGTCGCTAGAGGATGCGTTGCGCACCTCGGTCGACAGCGGCCTAGAGGTAGCGCCGTTGTACGTCGCCGAGGATGCCGCTGATCTTCCGCGGTACGTCGGCGTACCAGGTCTGGCGCCGTTCGTACGCGGCAGTCGAGCGGGTCGTCCCGAGTACGAGGGCTGGGATGTTCGCGCCCGCCACGCCCATCCCGACGTCGAGGTCACCCGGCAGGCCATCGCTGCCGACCTCGCCAACGGAGTGACCTCGCTCTGGCTGGTGCTCGGCCAGGGGGCGATCCCCGTCCAGACACTGCCCGAAGTACTTGACGGTGTGCTTCTCGACGTGGCTCCGGTTGTGCTGCAGGCGGGGTCGGCAACGCCGCAGGTTGCGGACTCGTTCTTCGACCTGGCCGCCTCGACAGGTGTCAAGGCCGGGGAATTGCTCGGCAACCTGGGCGCTGATCCGTACAGCGATGCGATCCGTACCGGTTCCGAGCTGGACCTGTCGGTGGCGGTCTCGTTGGCTCGCCGCTGCCATGACAACTTTCCACTGACGCGGGCGATCACGGTGGACAGCACCGTGTTCCACGATGCCGGCGCCGGAGTCGTGGAGGAGCTGGGCTGCTCGTTGGCGGCCGGAGTCGGGTACCTTCGCGCGCTGACCGACGGTGGGTTTGACGTCGATTCAGCGTTGGCAGCGCTGGACTTCCGGTATTCCGCCGGCGCGGACCAGTTCCTGACCATCGCCGCATTTCGGGCCGCCCGTCGTCTGTGGAACCGGGTCGGCGAGGTGTCCGGTGCGTCAGCGTCAGCGTCGGTTCGCGGACAGCGTCAGCATGCGGTTACCTCCTCGGTGATGATGACCCGGCGCGATCCGTGGGTGAACCTGCTGCGCACCACAGTTGCCTGTTTCGCGGCCGGAATCGGTGGCGCCGACACCGTCACGGTGGCGCCCTTCGACAGTGAAATCGGGTTGCCGGATTCCTTCGCCCGCAGGATCGCCCGCAACACCCAGACGCTGCTCATGGAGGAAGGCCACCTCGCCCGGGTGCTGGATCCGGCCGGCGGCTCCTGGTATGTCGAGTCATTGACCGACCAGTTGGCCACAGCGGCATGGGACTGGTTCACGGAGATCGAGCGGGCCGGGGGACTGGCCGCGGCCACGACCAGCGGCTTGGTCGCCGACCGGATCGCGGCGGTCTGGGCGGTCCGTCGGGATCGACTCGCGCACCGGAACGATCCGATCACCGGAGTCAGCGAGTTCCCGAACCTCACCGAGACGCTGCCCGTACGTGAGCCGCACCCGGTTGTGGAGCCAGGGTCGCGACGGGCGGCCCTGCCGGTCGTACGAGCCGCGGGGGACTTCGAGACGCTCCGGGATCGAGTGGATGCCATTGCCGTGGAGCAGGATTCGCGGCCGGCAGTCTTCCTGGCCACTTTGGGTCCGATCGCCGCGTCGACGCCGCGGGCCTCCTTTGCCGCGAACCTCTTCCAGGCCGCCGGATTCGACACTCCCAGCAATGGCGCCGACGACGCCGAGAATGCGGGGATTGTCTCGGCTTTCGTCCGGGCCGCAACGTCGGTTGTGTGCCTGTGCGGCACTGATCAGCTCTACGCGGAGCAGGCGGCCGCCCTCGCCGAGGCGTTGCGTCGGGCCGGAGCGACTCAGGTATGGCAGGCGGGTGCAGCAGATCCTGGCAGTTTGCGTCAAAACCGCCAAGACATCGATGCGACCGGTGATCTCGCTCGCATCGATGGACATGTCTTCGCCGGATGTGATGCGCTGGCTGTGCTGGATGCGGTGCTCGAGGCGGTCCGGCCGGCCGAGGGAGATGAGCCGTCATGAGTGATGCGCGAAGCCCTAGAAGCGGGGCGGACGTGCCGTCGGTGATCCCTTACTTCGGCGACGTCGAGCTCGGGCCTCTTCCGGTCGATGCACTCGGACCGATGCAGTGGGCTGACCAATATCAGGCAGTGGCCGGACGCAATGCCGCTGAAGCGAATTGGCTTACACCGGAAGGCATTACGGTCCCGCCGCTCTACACGGTTGAGGACCTCAGAGATCTGGACTTCCTCGGAAGCTACCCGGGCATCAAGCCCTATCTGCGTGGGCCGTACCCGACGATGTACACGACCCAGCCGTGGACGATCCGCCAGTACGCCGGGTTCTCCACCGCAGCTGCGTCGAACGCCTTCTACCGGCGCAACCTCGCCGCCGGGCAGAAGGGGCTGTCGGTCGCCTTCGACCTGCCGACCCACCGTGGGTACGACTCCGACCACCCACGCGTACCGGGCGATGTCGGGATGGCCGGCGTCGCGATCGACTCGATCCTGGACATGCGCCAACTCTTCGACGGTATCCCGCTGGATCAGATGTCGGTGTCGATGACTATGAACGGCGCCGTGCTCCCCGTACTCGCGCTCTACATCGCCGCCGCCGAGGAACAGGGTGTTGCTCCGCAACAGCTTTCCGGCACCATCCAGAACGACATCCTCAAGGAGTTCATGGTCCGCAACACCTACATCTACCCGCCCGGGCCGTCCATGCAGGTGGTCAGCGACATTTTCAGCTACACCTCGCAGAAGATGCCGAAATACAACTCGATCTCGATTTCGGGCTATCACATTCAGGAGGCCGGTGCGACCGCCGACCTGGAGCTTGCCTACACACTCGCCGACGGGATGGAGTACATCCGGGCGGGTCAGGCCGCTGGGTTGGACATCGACGTGTTCGCCCCGCGACTGTCCTTCTTCTGGGCAGTCGGGATGAACTTCTTCATGGAGGTCGCCAAGTTGCGGGCCGGGCGACTGCTCTGGGCGAAGCTGGTCGCCGACGCCGGGGCGAAGAACGACAAGTCACTGTCGCTGCGGGCGCACTGCCAGACCTCGGGCTGGTCGCTGACCGCGCAGGACGTCTTCAACAACGTCGTACGGACCTGCCTGGAAGCGATGGCCGCTACCCAGGGGCATACCCAGTCGTTGCATACCAACGCCCTCGACGAAGCCCTATCGTTGCCCACGGACTTCTCGGCCCGCATAGCCCGCAACACCCAACTGATGCTGGCCCAGGAGTCGGGTACCACCCGGGTGATCGACCCCTGGGGTGGGTCGGCCTACGTCGAGAAGCTCACCTACGACCTGGCCCGACGCGCCTGGGCGCACATCGAGGAGGTCGAGGCCGCCGGCGGAATGGCGCAGGCGATCGAGGAGGGCCTGCCCAAGCTCCGGATCGAGGAGGCCGCTGCCCGTACCCAGGCGCGGATCGACTCCGGGCGCCAGCCGGTGATCGGCGTGAACAAGTACCGGGTGGACGACGCCGACGAGGACATCGAGGTCCTCAAGATCGACAATGCCGATGTGCTGGCCCAGCAGGTGGCCAGGCTAAAGAGCCTTCGCGCGGAACGGGATTCGTCGACCTGCGCGGCTGCGCTCAAGAAGCTGACCGATGCCGCCTGGGCAGCCGCCGAGGGCAATCGTGGCTCCGACCTCGCCGACAATCTGCTCACCCTGGCCATCGACGCGGCGCGCGCCATGGCCACGGTCGGCGAGATCTCCTCGGCCTTGGAGGAGGTGTACGGACGGCACCGGGCCACGGTACGGACGATCTCCGGTGTCTACCGGGACGAGGCGGGCGCCATGGACGGCATCGAGAAGACCCGGCGCCTTGCCGATGAGTTCGAACGGGCCGAGGGTCGCCGACCCCGGATCCTCGTGGCCAAGATGGGTCAGGACGGACACGACCGTGGCCAGAAGGTGATCGCCACCGCCTTCGCCGACCTCGGCTTCGACGTCGATGTCGGCCCGTTGTTCCAGACGCCCGAGGAGGTAGCCCTGCAGGCCGTCGAGGCCGATGTGCACATCATCGGCGTCAATTCGCTAGCCGCGGGACATCTCACCCTGGTACCGGCCCTGCGGGCGGCGCTGACCGAGATGGAGGCTGAGAACATCCTGATCGTTGTCGGTGGGGTCATTCCGTCCGGGGACTTCGCCGAACTCGAAGCGGCCGGTGCGACCGCGATCTTTCCGCCCGGAACGGTCATCGCCGAGGCCGCCCAGGGCTTGCTGGCGACACTGTCCGAGCGCCTCGGACACTCGTGAGCCGAAGCGCTGGACTGAGGGCAGCGGCGGATGGGTGATCTGGTCACCCGGTTGACCGAGGGCGTGCTGGCGGGATCGCGTACGTCGGTGGCCCGGGCGATCACCCTCGTGGAGTCCCGGCGGGCTGATCATCGTGAGCAGGCACAGGAGCTGCTCAGCGTCCTGCTGCCGCATACCGGGTCGGCTCGCCGAGTCGGGATCAGCGGTGTCCCCGGGGTAGGCAAGTCGACGTTCATCGACGCGTTGGGGACCGCACTGACCGCCGCCGAGCACCGGGTGGCCGTCCTGGCCGTCGACCCGTCCTCGACCCGTAGCGGTGGCTCGATCCTGGGCGACAAGACTCGGATGTCGCGGCTGGCCGTCGATGAAGCGGCCTTCATCCGGCCCGCTCCTACCGCCGGCACGCTCGGTGGGGTCACTCAAGCCACCCAGGAGTCGATGGTCGTCGTCGAGGCGGCGGGCTACGACGTCGTGCTGGTCGAGACCGTGGGTGTCGGTCAGTCCGAGGTAGCGGTGGCGGACATGGTCGACTCGTTCCTCTTCCTGACCATGGCGCGTACCGGTGATCAGCTGCAGGGGATCAAACGCGGGATCCTGGAGATCGCGGATGTCATCGCGGTCAACAAGGCCGACGGCCCACACACCACCGATGCCCGCAGGGCCGCGCGCGAGTTGGGCGCGGCCATCCGGATGTTGCGCGGGTCCGGATCTGCTTGGCGAGTACCGATTCTGACGTGTTCTGGACTAGATGGCACGGGCCTCGACGAGGTCTGGGCACAGGTGGTGGCCCATCAGGAACACCTGGCAACCGAGGGCGAACTGGAGCGCCAACGTCAACGCCAGCAGGTGCGTTGGACCTGGCGGATGGTGCACGACGCACTAGAGACCGACCTGCGCGAGCATCCTGCCGTACGGAAACTGGCGCCGGGCACGGAGCGCGCGGTCCAGGCCGGGGAGCTCACCCCCTCACTGGCCGCGCAACAGATTCTGGACGCCTACCGCAAC
The DNA here is from genome assembly GCA_013811805.1 of Geodermatophilaceae bacterium. Taxonomy (GTDB): domain Bacteria; phylum Actinomycetota; class Actinomycetes; order Mycobacteriales; family Geodermatophilaceae; genus JACCQS01. Next base: position 7,361 of record JACCUM010000372.1, read on the forward strand.
CGCTGACCTTGACCGGGCCCTCGTTGGCTGATGCGGTCAGCGCGTCCAGTTCGGGTCGCGACCGGTCAGTCCGAGTAGCCGGTCCAGCACCGGGCCCGTGTCTGGCACGGGTACCGGCTCGGCGTAGATCCCGATCTGTCTGCCCTGCTCGGCCGTCTTCTCCACCTCGGTAGCGCCGGATGACCCATTTCGGGCTGACGCAGACGTGCTCGGCAAATGACCGCTGTAGCCGCCGAACGCTGGTTCCGAGCCGGTCGGCCAGGGTATCCACCCTGGTGATGTCCGGCTCGGCGGCAATCCGAGCGACGATCGCAGCGACTTTCTCCGCACGGGTCGGGAGGCGGCAGCTTCGCCCGCAGGAATCCTCGACGACGCGGACCATCTCCGCCTCGTCGGGTCAGGTGGACGTCCTGCTCGCTGGCTGCGGGCGGCTCAATTTGGTCACAGCTCCATGATCGCGGAAGAGTTTGTCCACAAATCCTGTTGAGGTCCCACGAGCGTTTTGCCAGCGGCGACGGTGGCGGCATGGACATTGCCTTGGCCCAGTTGGCGTCACGACAGGGCGGGATCATCACCCGCGACCAAGCTCTCACGGTGCTGACGCCCGCCGAAATTCGCCGTCGGCTACGTCGGGGTGTGTGGCGACTGACGCCCTGGCGGGGGATGTACGTCGACGCCGAGGTCCCGGACGACTTACCATCACTTGTGCGGGCCGCTGGGCTACTTGTAGGCGGGGACCTGGTTGCCTGTCATACCACCGCTGCGGCTATCTGGGGCTTCGACGTCCGCTCTGATGACCGCCTGCATTTCCTGGACCCGCCCGATGTGGACAACCGCCGCAGACCTGGCCTGCAGGTGCACCCGTCAGTCCTGGGTACCGATGATGCTGTGCGCATGAACGGCATCTGGTGCACCCCACCGGCTCGTACCGCCTGCGATGTCGTCCGGCTCACCGCGCCGATCGAACAGTCCGGCCTTCGCCAGGTCATCCGGCTCAGGTGGCTGAGCCGACGCGCTGGCCGAGTCCCCATGAGTCACGCATGCGGTAGCGCTTCCTTGATGCCCACCTTCCGGCGCCTGCGTGCCAGATCCGCGTAGGAGACATGGGTGAGCGGTGGCACCGGCTGGATACCGGATGGCGCGATCGCCGAGTCGGCGCCGAGTACGACGGCGGTATCGCGCATCTGACCCAGGATCAGCTGCGCGCCGACCGGGATCGACACAACTGGCTTACCGAGAACGGCTGGACGCTGCTGCATTTCACCGACGTTGACGTCTACCGACGGCACACGCGAATGGTCGCCACAGTCCGCCGGCTTCTCGACCGCAATGCCGCCTGACCCGAAACCCCCGCGATCATGGAGCCCTGACCAAATTTCACACCGAAAGGTGGTCACAGGTCCATGATCACAGGGGCTTGTGGGCATCGCGCGCAAGTGCTCGGCACCCTCCGCGCCCAGCTTTCGATGATGGCTCCGGTGTGGCGTCGCTACTGACCGCTTTGGGTTCGGTGGTGACGCCGGCCTGAGCGGGGATTCTTATGTGGGGAGCAGCCCGCGGCGTTCCAGCAGCGGTTCGATCCGGGGCGGTCGGCCGCGAAAGGCGGCGAATGCATCCATCGGGTCCACGCTGCCGCCGAGAGACAGCAGCCCGGCGCGGAACGCGTCGCCGTTCGTACGGCGAAGACCGTCGTTCTCGTGGAACCATTCGACGGTGTCGGCGTCTAGCACCTCCGACCAGATGTAGGAGTAGTAACCGGCGCTGTATCCGCTTGCGAAGATGTGCGAGAAGTACGAGCTCCGGTACCGCGGTGGAATCGAATCCAGTTGCAGGCCATGACGAGCCAGCGCCGCAGCCTCGAAGGCCTCCACGTCCTCCGGTGCGATCGGCGGGTCGGACGGCGACCGGCGGTGCCATTCCTGGTCGAGCAGAGCTGCCGCGAGGTAGGACGTCGTCGCGAACCCCTCCCCGTAGGAGCGCGAAGCCAGCAGACGGTCGGCGAGCGCCTGCGGTAGCGGCTCCCCGGTGTGGTGGTGAACGGCGTAGTTCGCCAGCACGCTGGGCCACCAGGCCCAAATCTCGTTGACCTGGGACGGGTACTCGACGAAGTCGCGCGGCACACTCGTACCGGAGAAGCGGGGGTATCCGACGTCGGAGAACAGGCCGTGCAATGCATGCCCGAACTCGTGGAAAGCGGTCCGCACCTCGTCGGTGGTCAACAGGGTCGGCTCGCCCTCGGCCGGGCGCGGGATGTTCAGAGTGTTGACCACGACCGGCAACGTGTCGAAGAGCTGGCTCTGGTCGACGAGGGTGTTCATCCATGCACCACCGCGCTTGGACTCCCGCGCATAGAAGTCCGCGAGGAAAAGGCCCAGCGCGGCGCCGTCGGCATCGGTGACTTCGAAGACGCGCACATCGGGGTGATAGGTCGGCAGATCATGCCGTTCGGCGAAACCCAATCCGTACAGCTCCCCGGCCGCGTGGAAGATCCCCTGCAGCAGAACCCGTTCCAGCTCCAGGTACGGCCGCACGGCGGCGGCATCGATGTCGAACCGGGCACGCTTGACCTGTTCCGCGTAATAGGCCCAGTCCCAGGGCTGCAGTGATCCGGTGCCGCCGTCAGCTTCGAAGGCGGCCTGCAGTTCGGCCTCCTCCAGCCGGGCGTTGGCCACCGCCGGTCCGACCAGCCCGTGCAGCATCGTCGCCACCGCATCGGTGGTGCCCGCGGTCTGGTCCTCAACGATGTAGGAGGCGTGGTCGGGGTATCCGAGCAAGCCGGCTCGTTCAGCGCGCAGGCATGCCATCCGGGTCAGGGTGCGTCGCGTGTCGTGCTCGTTGCCGCGGCTGCCCCGCGAGGTTGCCGCACGAAAGACCCGCTCGCGCAACGCTCGGTCGGTCAGCGCGACCAGGACCGGCTGTGCCGTCGGCAGGATCAGGGGCAGGAGGTATCCCGACTCGTGACCCCGGCTACGCGCGGTCTCGGCCGCGGAGGCGCTGGCGTCCTGCGTCAGACCGGCCAGCTCTGCGCTGTCCTCGACATGGACAGCAGAGGCATTCGTCTCAGCCAGCAATCGAGCGGAAAAACCCGTCGACAGGCTCGACAGTTCCTCGTTCAGCTGGCGCAGCCGGGCTTGCGCGTCATCGGAGAGCCGGGCGCCCGCGCGTACGAAGTCGCTGCGGTAGCGCTCCAGCAGGCGGTCCTGCTCCGCGCTGAGCCCCAAGTCGGCTCGCCGGTCGTACAGGTCCTCGATCCGGTCGAACAGGGCGGCATGCAGGTGGATCGCGTCCGAGTGGGCAGCCAGTTGCGGCGCCACGGCGGCCTCGATCGCCCGCAGGCCGTCGGTGGAGGTCGAGCCGACCAGGTTGAACAGCAACGTGCTGACCCGGTCCAGCAACCGTCCGGAGCGCTCCAGGGCGACGATCGTGTTCTCGAACGACGGCTGATCCGGCGAGCCGGCGATCACCTCGACCTCGGCCAACTGCTCGGCCATCCCCGCCTCGAAGGCGGGAAGATAGTGCTCCTCGTGGATCAGGTCGAAGGGCGGCAGCCCGTACGGAAGCTCACTAGGCCGGGCGAAGGGGTTGTCATGTGAGACCTGGAGCGCACCTTGGCAGGGGTTAGAGGGCAGCACCGCATCCACCTTGCCAGAGCGTCAGTCGCCGACCGAGCGGCACTCGCGTGCCCGCAAGGCCGCGACGTAGTCATCCGGTGCGGCCGCGGCCTGCGCGGCATCGGCGATCAGACCGATGGTGCGTGCCGAGGGAAGCCCGCCCTCGAAGGCGTCCAGAACGTAGGTCCAGGCCATTACGTCCCCGGTCAGTGTGTGCACCCGGACCCGCATCGTCATGTAGAGGTCGTTGTCGGCGCCCTCCCAGGCGTCGAGCAGCCGCTGGTCCTCGGCGGAGACGTCGTACAGCGCGACGAACACGACTTCGTCGTCGACCGGGACGATCGTGGGCAGCGCCCCTTCCCAGCCCAGTTCCTCGCCGCCGAAGGTGAGTCGCCACCCACGGATCCAGCCGGTGCCCGCCTCCGGGGAGTGTGGGCAGCGACGGATCATCTGCGTCGGATCCATGTTCGACCCGTAAGCGGCGTAGAGCGGCACCGGCGCAGCGTAGCGACGCGTGGCGCGGCTCGGCGGGAACGCCGTCGTGCTGAGCGCGGGCCGGGTGCGGGAGAATGGCCCCGTGACCAGCATTGTGATCATCGGGGGCGGACCGGCCGGGTACGAAGCCGCGCTGGTCGCTGCGCAACTCGGCGCCGATGTCACCGTGGTCGAGCGCGACGGCCTGGGCGGGGCGTGTGTGCTCGCCGACTGCGTCCCCTCCAAGACCTTCATCGCATCCAGTGGTGCGTTGACCAGCGTCCGGGACAGCGCAGAGCTGGGCGTACGGGCCGGCCAGGTCGCGCAGTCCAGCCTGGATCCGGGCACCGTTCACGGTCGGGTCAATGCGCTGGCTGCCGCACAGTCGGCCGACATCCGGACCCGGCTGGCCCGCGAAGGAGTGGTCCTGATCGCTGGATCAGCCAGATTGGCCGATGCCGCGCCGGGTCTGGCGCGCCACGTGGTCCACGTCGAGTCCGCGGACGGGGGCCAGGACATCGACAGCGACATCCTGCTGCTGGCCACCGGCGCCGATCCCCGCATCCTGCCCGGTGCCGAGCCGGACGGTGAACGGATCCTGTCCTGGCGGCAGGTCTATGAGCTCGAGGAGTTCCCCGAGCATCTCGTCGTCGTCGGCTCGGGCGTGACCGGCGCGGAGTTCGCCAGTGGTTACCTCGAGGCCGGGGTCCCGGTGACCTTGGTTTCCTCCCGCGACCGGGTACTGCCCGGCGAGGATGCTGACGCCGCTGAGGTCCTCGAGCAGGTATTCGTGAAGCGCGGCGGGCAGATCGTCAAGCAGGCCAGAGCTTCCGGTGTCCGACGGGACCGCGGCGGGCAGTCCGCGGGCAGCGGCGACGGCGTGATCGTGTCCTTGGAGGACGGACGCGAGGTCCGCGGATCGCATGCGCTGATGACTGTCGGCTCGATACCGAACTCGGGTGGACTCGGACTGGAATCTGCCGGCGTCGCCGTGACTGCAAGCGGGCACATCACGGTGGACAAGGTGTCGCGTACCAACATCGCCGGCATCTATGCCGCGGGTGACGTGACCGGCGTCTGGCCGCTGGCCTCGGTCGCGGCCATGCAGGGCAGGGTGGCGATGTGGCACGCCCTCGGTGATGCCGTGGCTCCGATCAAGCTGAAGACGGTGGCGGCCAACGTGTTTACCCATCCCGAGATCGCCACGGTCGGGCACTCGGAGAAGGTCATCGCCGAACGAGCGATGGCGGCCGACATCATCATGTTGCCGTTGGCCACCAACGCCCGGGCGAAGATGGTGGACCTGCGAGACGGGTTCGTGAAGTTGTTCTGCCGGCGCCCGACCGGGGTCGTCATCGGTGGAGTCGTCGTGGCACCGGGCGCCTCCGAGCTCATCCTGCCGATCGCCCTCGCGGTGCAGAACAGCCTGACCGCGGCCGATCTGGCGCACACCTTCTCGATCTATCCCTCGCTGTCCGGAACGATTACCGAAGCCGGGCGCCGGCTCATGACTGCCGACGACCTTTCTTGACGGCAGCCAGCACGTGACCGGGTCCGTGGACGGGACGTTGGACCTGGCCTACCTGCGTGCACACCCCCACATCGTCCCGATGATGGTGCGGCACCAGCGGATCCGCGCCACCCCGCTGCCGGGTGGTGACAGCTCCGTTGCCGAACTGTTCACCCTCGACGGTGGGGAGATGCTCTTCGCCAAGTCCCGCGAGGAGGCGCCCGCCGGATTCTTTGCAGCCGAAGCAGCCGGGCTGGCTTGGATCGCGCAAGCGGCGGTGATCCCCACCCCGGAGGTCATCGCTGTCGGCGACGAACTCCTGCTTCTGGAATGGCTGCCCCGCGGCGAAGCCACGCCGGACGCGGCCGAACGGTTCGGCGCCGACCTGGCCGGACTGCATCTGGCCGGCGCTGACCGCTTCGGGGCCCCCTGGTCCGGGTTCATCGGGCGGCTGACGATGGACAACTTCGGGGTCCCCTCGGGGAGATGGGCCGAGTTCTTCGCCGTACGGCGGATCGAGCCGTATCTGCGTGCCGCTCGGGATGCCGGCCGCATGTCGGCAGAGGACGCAGCTGCGGTGTCGGCTGTGCTTGCTCGGCTGGACTCCCTCGGTGTGCCAAGCGAGCCACCGGCGCGTCTGCATGGGGACCTGTGGAGCGGGAACGTGCACTGGGCGGCCGACGGAAAGGTGTACCTGGTCGATCCTGCCGCGTACGGCGGGCACCGTGAGACCGACCTCGCGATGCTGGCGCTGTTCGGCGTGCCGTACCTCGAGCGGATCCTGGCCTCCTACCAGGAGGTCGCTCCGTTGGGCTCGGGCTGGCGGGAGCGGGTGGGGCTGCATCAGCTGTTCCCGGTGCTCGTGCACGCCGTCATGTTCGGGGGCTCGTACGGCGCTCAGGCCGGCCAACTGGCCCGCCGCTACCTCTGAGCCGCGCTCCCTAGCCGCAGCGGCGAGGTACGACGCGTCCCGCCCTCGTTTTCACGCGCCGAACCGCGGTACAGCGCGTCTGGCCTCAGTTCTCGTTCGGCTCTGCAGCTGCGTCCGCGATCGTGCAGATGGTTGCGCCGCTGCTGACGACCTCGCCGACCGAGGCGCCGAGGCCGCTGACCGTGCCGGCCTTGTGCGCGTTGATCGGCTGTTCCATCTTCATCGCTTCCAGGACGACGACGAGATCACCGGCCTCGACCGGGGCTCCGTCCTCGACCACGATCTTGACGATCGTGCCCTGCATCGGACTGGTCAGCGCGTCACCTCCGGCCGCTCCGCCCGACCCGCCGCCGCCGCGACGGCGGGGTTTGGCAGCGACGCCGCCGGGCACGGCACCGCCGCCGCCTAGGGCCAGGCCGCCAGGTAGGGAGACCTCCAGCCGGCGACCGCCCACCTCCACTACAACGGTCTGTCGCTCAGCAGGCGCGTCAGGATCCTCGGTCGGGTCGGCATAGGGCGGGATCTGGTTGTCGAACTCGGTCTCGATCCACCTGGTGTGCACCGAGAACGGCTCGGAGGTGAAGGCCGGATCGGAGACGATCGCGCGGTGGAACGGCACGACGGTCGGCATCCCGGCGACTTCGAGCTCGTCCAGCGCCCGGCGGGACCGCTCGAGGGCCTGCTCCCTGGTAGCGCCGGTGACGATCAGCTTGGCCAGCATCGAGTCGAAGCCGCCACCGATCACGTCACCCTCGACGACGCCGGAATCCAGCCGCACGCCCGGGCCGCTTGGTGGCCGCCACCGGGTGACCGTGCCGGGCGCAGGCAGGAAGTTGCGTCCGGCGTCCTCGCCGTTGATCCGGAACTCGAAGCTGTGGCCACGTGGTTCGGGATCGGTGTCGTACCCCAGTGGCTCCCCGTCGGCGATCCGAAACTGTTCACGGACGAGGTCCAGCCCGGTGGTCTCCTCGCTGACCGGGTGCTCGACCTGCAGGCGGGTGTTGACCTCGAGGAAGGAGATCGTGCCGTCGGCAGCGACGAGGTACTCGACAGTTCCGGCACCGACGTACCCGGCCTCGGCACAGATCGCCTTGGCCGACTCGTGGATGGTTGCGCGCTGCTCGTCGGACAGGAAAGGCGCGGGGGCCTCCTCGACCAGCTTCTGGTGGCGGCGCTGCAGCGAGCAGTCCCGGGTGCCGACCACGACGACCGTGCCGTGTGAGTCGGCCAGGATCTGCGCCTCGACGTGCCGCGGCTTGTCGAGATAGCGCTCCACGAAGCACTCGCCCCGCCCGAAGGCAGCCTCTGCCTCGCGTACGGCCGAGGCGTACAGCTCGTCGATCTCCTCCGTCCTGCGGGCGACCTTGAGGCCACGGCCGCCGCCGCCGTAGGCTGCTTTGATCGCGACGGGGAGCCCGTGCTCCTCGGCGAAGGCGTGCACCTCCGCCGGGCCGGAAACGGGATCGCTGGTTCCCGGTACGAGCGGCGCGCCCGCCTTGGTTGCGATGTGCCTGGCCGCCACCTTGTCCCCCAGGGAGATGATCGCCTCGACCGGCGGGCCGATCCAGGTCAAGCCCGCGTCGATCACAGCGCGGGCGAAGTCGGCATTCTCGGCGAGGAAGCCGTACCCGGGGTGAACGGCGTCGGCTCCGGCCTGCTCGGCGACCTCCAGAAGCTTGTCGATCCGCAGATACGACTCACCCGGAGTGTTGCCGCCCAGCGCGAAAGCCTCGTCGGCCACCCGTACGTGCAGGGCGTCGCGGTCGGGTTCGGCGTAGATCGCGACACTGCGCAGTCTGGCGTCACGGCAGGCTCGGGCGATCCGTACGGCGATCTCGCCTCGGTTGGCGATCAGAACCTTCTGCACGGCGCGCACCTCCTCCCAGCGAAGTGCGACCTTATCGAGTCCGGATCGGTGCACGGTTTCGCTGGGTCAGGGATCGCGACTTGTAGCTTCTTGGACATGACTGGCAAGCCGATGCCACGACAACTATTGTCGCGCCATGGATCTACCCAATCATTACGCCGGGCCGCTCGACAGCCCGGGATACTGGTTATGGCACGCGGCGCTGCGGTGGACGGCGGCGCTCACCGACGTCCTAAGGGAGCTTGAGCTCACGCCGGTCCAGTTCTTCGCTCTTGGCGGCTTGGCCTGGTTGACCACAGAGCGCGACTCAGGGGTGTCTCAGCGGGCACTGTCCGACCACACGGGCTTGGACGCCTCGATGCTATCCAGGGTCCTGCGTGGGCTCGAGGATCGCGGCCTTGTCCGCCGCGAGCCCGACATAGCCGATGCCCGGGCGCATCGGGTGCAGCTGACCGGAAAGGCTCGCGAACTACTCGTCCGGGCCAAGCCGCTTGTCGTAGCGGCCGACCGCAGATTCTTCGGCGGCCTGGCCAACCTGGGGGCGGTCGAATTCCGCCAGCTATTGGAGCAGCTGACCATTGACAACGCGAAGGGAAGTGCGGAATGACCGACGGGACCCTCATGCGACCCGGGGCCCCGATGCAACAGGGGCTCTACTACACCGCCGCGTTTGTCTCCATGGCGTCGGCATGGGGCTTCACCACGATCGGAGCAGCCGCTGACCTGGACCGCCTCGTTCAACTCACCACCGACATGTACGCGGTAGACCATCTTCGCGCAAGCCTGCTCACTGGAACGACCGGATTCGCGTTTACTGCTGTCGTCACCGCCGCTGGTGCCTATCTAGCCACGACCGGCAACTCGGGCCAACGACGCGCGGGCAGGTTCATTCTCCTCCTGGCATGCCTGCCCAGCGTGGTCAGCGTCGCTGAGTTGCTGATCCTGACGCCCGGCGACGCCTGGCACACGATCCCGCTACTGCTCTCGCCGTCGTTGATCCTCACCGGCCTGCTTCTACGCCGACGTCATGCCCGGAACCGGCATGGTCAGCGGCCGGCCTCGATCCGCAGGTCATCCTCAGCGACGTCGAGCTGATCCGGCTCACCAGACGTCTCCGTCGCGCCAGTCGCAGGCCAGGTCGCCGTCCGGGTCCAGCGCCACACTCACCGGCAGCACGTAGATGCCGCCTTCCTCCTCCTTCGTGCGCTCGAGTCCTCGGGGCGAGACCACCGAAGCCGTGCCCGTCCACAGCTGCCATGAGCGCGCGGCATAGAAATCCAAGGCCGCCTCGGAGCTGCTGAGTGCACCGAGGACGTAGCCGTAACGGATGAGCTCCTCCAGTCGGGCCATCACGGCGTCGCCGTAACCGTGGCGACGCCGGTCGGCGCGTACTGCGACCCCTTCGACATAGCCGGTCCGCAACGCGTGCCCGGCATGCCACAGCCTGCGCATGACGACCGAACCGTGCCCGACGAGCCTGGATTCCTCCCAGACGAGGGCATGCATCCCGCCCAGTGAGTGGTCGAAGTCCTGGTCGGTGAAATCCCCGTCGAAGGCCTCGTCGAGCAACTCCCGGATCGCGCGCAACTCATCCCGGCTCAGCTGCGCGGTGTGGGCAGTACGGACCGCTGCCATTTGGCGCAGTCTGTCAGCCGTCTCTCATTCCTTCTAGCCATCGGTGTGCGAGCCCGGGCAGGCTCATGAACATGAGTGAGATACCGACAAGACTGCAGATCCGCCTCGTCGTCGACGACGCATCAGCTGCGCTGGACTTCTACGTTGCTGCGCTCGGCGGCCGGGAGCTCGTCCGCTACGCCGAGCCGTCGGGGACCATCGTCCATGCCGAGGTCGAGGTGGGGGAGTCGATCTTCTCGGTCACCCAGGCCGACGGGAACGTGAACCGGAGTCCCTCCATACTTGGTGGGAGCCCGGTCCTGTGTCACCTGCAGGTGCCCGACGCAGATGCCCGCGCCGCCGCGATGGTTGCGAACGGCGCGACGGTCCTCATCCCGGTGGGCGATCAGTACTACGGGAGCCGTGACGGCCGGGTGCAGGACCCGTTCGGGCATCTCTGGCTGCTGACCCAGCCGCTCGGCGAGCTGAGCCCGGCCGAGATCCAGGCCGGCATCGACGCCGGCGCGTCCTAGCGCGTCGGCCAGACCGTCGACCACAGGTCGGTCAGCCGGATGCCCAGCCGGGCCGCTTGAGCGCGCAGCAGCGGCAGGCTCAGCCCGATCACGGTGCCCACGTTCCCGTCGATCGAGTCGACGAACTGAGCCCCGAGCGCGTCGATGGTGAACGCGCCCGCCACCTGCACCGGCTCGCCTGAGTGCAGGTAGGCCTTGAGTTCGGCCTCATCCGGTCGCCCGAAGTGCACCGTGGCCGCAGCGGCCGACACGTCGCTGGCCCGGATCTCGCCGCCGACGACGAACAGCAAAGCCTGGCCGGTACGCAGCACGCCGGACCGGCCAGCCTGGATGGACCAACGACGTCGCGCATCGTCGGCGTCGACCGGCTTGCCGTACGCGATCCCGTCGAGGTCCAGCACCGAGTCGGCGCCGATGATCAGACCGTCGGAGATCGCGGCGGCCACCGCTGATGCCTTGGCCAGAGCCAGTTCCATGACCAGCGCCGCCGGCTCGGTCGTGGTCACCGCGGGCTCGTCGACACCACTGACGACCACCTGTGGGTCGAAGCCGGCGTGACGCAGCAAGCGCAGCCGCCCCGAGGACGCCGAGGCGAGGATCAATGGCCCGATGGACACGGTTATCGCGATAACCGCTGGAATGGGCGGTGTCACCGGGTTAGCGCGCTGGCCCGCCATCCACCGGAACCGGCGGACAGCGGCGCCCGTACGAACCTCGAGCGGGCAGACCACGCATACCCTGGTGCCGGCGCGGCAGCCGGACGAGCGCTGGCGGCGGCAGACAACACGGCCACCAGGGCGGCTACCTCCTCGACCGAGGGCTCACCACGGACGATCCGCAGGAACGGCGGGGAAAGCTCTGGCTGGTCCTCCATCAGAGCGGGATGTTCCCGTGCTTCTTGGGCGGCAGGCTCTGTCGCTTGTTGGCGAGTAACCGCAGCGCCCGTACGACGTGGATCCTGGTGTGCGAGGGCGGGATGACCGCATCGATGTATCCGCGGTCGGCGGCGATGTACGGATTGGCGAGGGTGTCCTCGTACTCGGTGATCTTCTGGGCCCGCAGGGCATCCGGATCGTCTGAAGCTGCGAGTTCACGACGGTAGAGTATCCCCACTGCTCCCTGGGCGCCGACGACCGCAACCTGGGCGGTCGGCCATGCCAGGTTGATGTCCGCCCCAAGGTGTTTGGAGCCCATCACGTCGTATGCGCCGCCGTAGGCCTTGCGGGTGAT
>JACCUM010000386.1 GCA_013811805.1 Geodermatophilaceae bacterium
ATGCTGCCGCGCTCGACCCATACCCGCAGTGACCGGGAGTCGGTGCGTGGCAAGATCGGTGGGCGTACGCACGAGATCAGCCGGCTGATCGGCCGGGCCCTGCGGGCCAGCATCGATCTGTCCGCACTGGGTGAGAACAGCATCGCGATGGACTGTGACGTCCTGCAGGCCGACGGTGGAACTCGTACGGCGGCGATCACCGGCGCGTACGTCGCGCTGGCCGATGCCGTGGGCTGGCTGCGGGACAACGGCAAGCTGGCCAAACCGGATCCCCTGCACACCTCGGTTGCGGCGGTCAGCGTTGGCGTCGTCGACGGCGAACCGCGGCTGGATCTCGAGTACGTCGAGGACGTCGCTGCCGACACCGACATGAACATCGTCTGCACCGGAACCGGGGACTTCATCGAGGTCCAAGGGACAGCAGAAGGGGTTGTCTTCGACCGCGCCACCCTCGATGTCCTACTCGACCTCGCGGTGGGAGGCTGCGCAACCCTGACCAAGGCGCAGCAGGCCGCCCTGTCCTCATGAGTCTGGTCCGGTGACCGCCCACCAGTTGGTTCTGGCCACCCGCAACCCCAAGAAGCTGGCCGAACTCCGCCGGATCCTCGAACCGGCCGTCGACGTCCACGTGCTCGGACTCGATGACCTCCCGCCGTACGAGGAGGCACCGGAGTCCGGCGCCACGTTCGCGGACAACGCACTGGCCAAGGCCCGGGATGCGGCTGACGCGACCGGACTTGCGGCCGTCGCCGACGACTCGGGCCTCACGGTGGATGCCCTCAACGGAATGCCAGGAGTGTTGTCGGCACGCTGGGCGGGGCGGCACGGTGACGATCTCGCCAACCTGGAACTGTTACTCGGCCAGATGGGAGACGTCCCCGACGACCGGCGCGGTGCGGCTTTTGTCTGCGCCGCAGCGCTTGTCCTACCCGGCGGCGCGGAACACGTCTTGGAAGCCGAGATGCGCGGCAGGATCATCCGCGGGCCCCGGGGCAGCGGCGGGTTCGGCTACGACCCGATCTTCATCGCTGAAGGACACAACATGACTACGGCAGAGATGACCCCCGAGGACAAGGATGCAATCAGCCACCGCGGCAAAGCCTTTCGGGCTTTGCTCCCGCTGATCGGCGCGGCCCTGCACTGACGTCGCCGCGTTCTTGGGACTTTACTGGCGCCCGTCGGGATTGGGACGGAGAACCTGCGGGTAGAGAGAAGGAACATTTCGATTACTTGGGAGTATGAATGGCGCGCAACACGGTGCTTCGCACCATGCACGATGTCGGCCTGGCTGCTTGGTTTGGTGGGTCTCTGATGGGAGCCATCGGACTCAACGCTGCGGCCGGAGCCGTCGACGAACCGGCGCAGCGCGGTCGGGTGGCCAATGCGGGGTGGGACCGGTGGACACCGGTGAACGCAGCCGCGATCGGGGCGCACCTGGTCGGCGCTGCCGGCATGTTGGCTGCCAACCGGGACCGGGTCGCCAATCAAGAAGGGGTGGGGGCCAGCAGCGTGGTGAAGACCGCGCTCACCGGGCTCGCTCTCGGTGTCACGGCCTACAGCCGTGTCGTTGGTGCAAAGGTGTCGGAGGCCGGAGACGTTGAAGTCGCCTCAGGTGCGGAGCCGCTGGCCGACACGCCAGAGGACGTGGCCGGCGCACAACGGCAGCTGTCCGTTCTGCAGTGGGCGATCCCGGCAGTCACCGGTCTCTTGATCGGGGTGACCGCTCTTCAGGGCGAGCAGCAGCGAGCTGATGAGCAGGCGCAGGGCAAGTTGCGTAAAGCAGCCAAGCGCCTGACCGGCGCGGCCTGAACGTCGCACGCTCGCGCTAGGCGGCGGTGGCGGCGGCGTATTGCCCCGTTGCTGTGCGCGCCGCGGAGCCACCTCGGTACGCCGCCGACCGCTGAGAACCGCTTGGATCAGACATCACAGCCGTGCGGGAGGGGGGAGTCGAACCCCCACGCCCGAAGGCACCAGATCCTAAGTCTGGCGTGGCTGCCGTTACACCACTCCCGCCGCGCATCGCAGTCTAGGCAGGACGGCTCGTCGTAGCGACGGAGTACATGGCAGGCTTAGCGGCGTGCCCCGTGACCCGAAGCAGATCCAGGCCGAAATCGACCAGGCGCGAAACGCCCTCGCCGGAACGCTCGACGAGATCGCATACCGCACCAGCCCGAAGAAGTTGAGGGGCGATGCGCAGACTGCGGTCAAAGAATGGGTCGCCTCGCCGCAAGGACAACTGGCTATTCGCGTGGCTGCATCGCTCGTCGCACTGCGCGTCACAGTGGGTGTGGTTCGCAAGATCCGCAACCGGTAGGCAGGGTGTTCGGCGGCCGCAGACAGCGGATCCAGCCGGGGCACGGCCAGGAATCGGTCTGGGACTATCCGCGTCCGCCGTCGATGGAGCAGACCACCCGACATGTAGTCGTTGTCCTCGGTGGCCAGGTCGTGGCCGACACCACGCGCGCCTGGCGAGTGTGTGAGACCAGCCATCCGCCGGTCTATTACCTACCCCGCGGCGACATCGCCGACGATGTGCTGGTCCCGGGTCATGGCTCGTCGTTCTGCGAGTTCAAAGGGACCGCGACGTACTGGTCGATGATGGTTGGTGACCGACTCGAGCCCGAACTGGGCTGGTCGTACGAGAATCCGAGCCGCGCGTACCTGGCGATGGCCGGCGCCGTGGCGTTCTATCCCGGCCGGGTGGGCGAGGCAACTGTCGACGGCGAACGCGTACGCCCACAGGCCGGCGGCTTCTACGGCGGCTGGATCACCGATGACGTCGTCGGGCCGTTCAAGGGAGAACCCGGTACGTCAGGCTGGTGACGACCGGAGTCCCGGTCGCGACCTCGAATGCTCAGCTCAGTCCGAGGTCGTGCTGCAGCTTGGCGACATGACCGGTGGCCTTGACGTTGTAGAACGCGTGCTCGACCCTGCCGTCGGTGTCGAGGACCACAGTAGAGCGGATGACGCCGGTGATCGTCTTCCCGTAGTTCTGCTTCTCCCCATCTGCCCGCAGCGTCGACTGGTCGGGATCCGACAGCAGGGGAAACCCCACGCCCTCCTGTTCGGCGAAGCGGGCCAGCGCTTCCGGCTTGTCCGGCGAGATCCCGACGACTGCGTAGCCCGCGTTGCGGAGGTCGTCGTCGGCAGCTTGGAAATCGATGGCCTGTGTCGTGCAACCCGGCGTCATGGTCTTGGGATAGAAGTAGATGATCGCCTTCTTCCCATTCAGGTCGGCCATGGACGCCTGGGTCCCGTCGGCGGCCGTCAGGTCGAGATCCGGGCGGGGTCACCGGGGGAGAGTTCTCCGCTCATCCGGCCACCGTAGCCGGGCCTTTCCTGCCTCGGTGACGCGCGACCGTCACACAGCGAGCACCGGCACTCTGACCGGGACCGGTCAGTGGGCCAAGGCGGTCTGCATGTCCCTCGAGATGGCGCGATGGCGTACGAGCATCTCGTCCAACTCACGGTGCACGGCCATCCCGTCCACCACGACCAGAGCACCGGCCACGACGGTGTGCCTGGCGGCACTGGGACCACAGCGCAACCACGCCTCGATCGGGTCGCTGAGGGCGCCGGCGAAGGCTGGGCCCTCCAAGGGCCAGACCACCAGGTCACCGCAGGCTCCGATCGACAACTCCCCGATCTCGCCGGTCCGGCCGAGGCAACCGGCTCCGCCACGCGTCGCGATCTCCAGAGCGTCCCGGGCCGACATGGCAGCCGCGCCGTGGCGCAACTTGCCCTGCAGCATCGCCGTACGAGCCTCCATCCACAACGAGGCCGCATCCGCCGAGGACGAGCCATCGCACCCGAGACCGACGGGTACGCCGGCCGCCCGCAACTCGGCCACCGGAGCCAGCCCGCTGCCCAGGATCATGTTGCTGCTCGGGCAGTGCGCGGCACCCGTACGCCAGGCTCCCAAGCGGGCCACCTCGGAGGTATCTGGCCAGACGCAATGCGCGATCCACGACCGCGAGGAGCCCCAGCCGACGTCCTCGAAATAGTCCACCGGCCGTCGGCCGAAGGTTTCCAGACAGAACGCGTCCTCGTCCTTGGTTTCGCAGAGGTGCGTATGCAGTCGTACGTCGAGACGTTCGGCCAACTCCGCGGTGGCCAGCATCAACTCGGTGGACACCGAGAACGGCGAGCACGGCGCCAGCGCGATCCGCACCATGGCGGTTGGGGACCGATCGTGGTGCAGGTCGACCAGCCGCTGGGAGTCGGCGAGGATTTCGTCATCGCGCTGTACGACGGAATCCGGTGGGAGCCCCCCGTCTTTGACCGACAGGGACATCGAGCCTCGGGTGGGGTGAAATCGCATGCCGAGGTCTTGCGCGGCTCGGATCTCGGCCGAGATCAGGTCGCCGGCCCCTTTGGGATGCACGTAGAGGTGATCGGTCGATGTCGTCGTCCCGCCGAGGGCGAGTTCGGTGAGGCCGACGTACGCGCTGACGTAGGCGGCTGCCTCGTCCAGCCGCGACCACAACGGGTAGAGCGTGACCAGCCAGTCGAAGAGTCCACCGGTCAGCGCCGGAGCAAACGCGCGGGTGAGGTTCTGATACATGTGATGGTGGGTGTTGACCAGCCCGGGAGTCACCAGGCATCCCTGGGCATGCAGTAGTCGCGTTGCCTCGGGTTGCTCGTTGGCTGGTCCGCCCAGTGCGCTGATCACGCCGTCGGTGATCGCGACCCAGCCGCCGGGGATCTCGCGCCGTTCTTCGTCGACGGTTGCCACGAGTTCGGCGCCGGTCACCAGCAGGTCCGCCGGCGCGGTGGATTGCACGGTCATGTCGCGCGATCATGCCGTTCCCCGCCTGGGGAAGGTGGAACCGGGTAGTCGCCTTCGAAACTGACCAGAGGAACGCTGCCCGGCCGACTCTGCGGTCCGCAGTCGCCTAGGGTCGCCTCTGTGCCAGTACTCACGCCCAGCACGGTCGACGAGGTGCTCACCCATCTCGGCGAGCACCCGGAGTCGCTGGTCCTGTCCGGTGGAACCGACGTCATGGTCGAGATCAACATGGCTCACCGGAAAGCGCCGGACGACGTCGTGGCATTGCGCGGTGTCGAGGAACTGCGGGCCTGGAGCCGCCACCCATCCTCGGCTGGGGGAGCCGGCACGGTGACGATCGGGGCAGGGCTTCCGTACGCCGAGATGGAACATGGCGAGCTCGCCGAACTGTTCCCGGCGTTGGCCCAAGCCGCTCGTACGGTCGGTTCGCCGCAGATCCGCGCCGCCGGAACGTTGGGCGGAAACCTGGGTACGTGTTCACCTGCCGGGGACGGTTTGCCGGTTCTCTATGCCTTGGACGCCGTCGTCCATCTGCGCTCCGTGCATGGCCGGCGGGACGTGCCGGTTGCGGACTTCATGACCGGTGTGAAGCGCAACGTTCTCGACGCAGGCGAACTGATCACTGGTGTCACGATGCCGATACGCGCGGGTTGGCAAGGGTATTCGAAGGTCGGCGTACGTAACGCGATGGTGATCGCCACCGTGTCGGTGTGTCTAGCCATGGACCGGGACGAGGGAGCGGTGAGCCTTGCGCTGGGTGCGGTAGGCACCACGATCCTGCGCTGTCCAGACGCCGAGAACTGGCTGGCCGGTGAACTCGACCTGACCACCGCGCACCTGGACATCAGCGACGCCGTGGCAAGTGAATTCGGCCGGCGCGCCGCCGCCACAGCCGCCCCGATCGACGATCACCGCTCGACAGCGGCCTACCGCGGCCACGCCGTGAGCGTCCTGGCCAGCCGACTCCTGAGAAGGGCTGCCGCATGACGATGGAGCCGGAGATGTATCGGCTCACGGTGAACGGCGAGCCCCGTGAGGTACAGGACGCCTGGCTGGGCGAGAGTCTGCTCTACGTGCTGCGGGAGCGGCTGGGCCTGCCCGGTTCCAAGGGCGCTTGCGAGCAGGGGGAGTGCGGTAGTTGCACCGTCCTGCTCGACGGTGCTGCGGTCTGTGCGTGCTTGGTGATGGCGGCCTCGGCCACCGACGCTGACATCGTGACCGTGGAGGGACTGACCGCCGAGACGACGCTGACCGACGTCCAGGCCGCCTTCCTCGACGAGGGCGCTGTGCAATGTGGCTTCTGTACGCCGGGGCTGATCGTTGCCGTCCATCACCTGTTGGAACACAATCCCGAACCGACCGCCTTGGAGACCCGGGAAGCCTTGTCGGGAAACATCTGCCGGTGCACGGGGTACGGCCGGATCTTCGCTGCCGTCGACGCGGTCGTAGCCAGTCGAGCGGAGCAGAGCCCGCGATGACCGAGCTGTCCTCTCCGGCAACGACGTCGACGGCGACCTCGACGGCCACCTCGACGCGGACCGCCTTGCGGCCTGGAGTCTTGGGAACCAACGCTGCGCGTCCGGACGGCGT
>JACCUM010000403.1 GCA_013811805.1 Geodermatophilaceae bacterium
GGTCCCCGTTGGCATCCGGAGTGAATCGATCGGCATCCTCGCCGCCCTCACCGGTGTTGGACTTCCCGCCCAACCGGTTCATGGCGATGGCCAGTGTTTCGTGCGCCTCGGCCGAGATCGACCCGTAACTCATGGCCCCCGTGGAGAACCGCCGGACGATCTCCGAAACTCCCTCGACTTCCTCCAGTGGTACGGCCGGCCGTACGCCCGTCCGCAGTGTGAACAGCCCACGCAACGTTCCGGCCTTGGCCGACAGGTCGTCCACAGCGTCGGTGTAGCGCGCGAAGACCTCGAACTGCCGGGATCGCGTCGCGTGCTGGAGCAGGAAGACTGTCTCGGGGTTGAAAAGATGCACCTCCCCCTCGCGGCGCCACTGGTACTCCCCGCCGATGGTCAGCCGCCGGTGCGCCCGGTCGGTCGGGTTGTCCGGATATGCCTTGCGATGGCGCATCCGGACCTCTTCGGACAGCACGTCCAAGCCGACGCCACCGAGGGTGGACGTGGTGCCGGTGAAGTACTGGTCCACCAGTGCTTGGGAGAGCCCGATCGCCTCGAAGATCTGAGCCATCGTGTACGAACTGACGGTGGAGATGCCCATCTTGGACATCACTTTGAGCACACCCTTGCCCAACGCCTTGAGGTAGTTGGCTACGGCCACGCCGGGCTCCACGCCGACGATGGTGCCGTCGGCGACCATGTCCTCGACGGTCTCAAAGGCGAGGTACGGATTGACCGCCGCGGCTCCGTAGCCCAGCAGCAACGCCACATGGTGCACCTCGCGGCAGTCCCCGGACTCGACGATCAGGCCGACCTGCATCCGGCTCTTGGCTCGGATCAGGTGGTGATGGACCGCCGAGGCGAGCAGCAGCGACGGGATCGGGGCGCTGCGCTCGTCGCAGTCCCGATCGGAGAGCACGATGATTCGCGCTCCCTGCTCGATGGCCCGCGAGACCTGGTCGCAGACGTCGTCCAGCGCCGTACGCAGCGCACGTTCACCCGCACCGAACTCACCGTCTACCGCATCGCCATGGACGTCGAAATGACCGAAGATGCGCACCGCGGCAAAGCCGGGCAGGTTCCCGTCGTCGTTGACGTGCAGGATCTTGGCCAACTCGTCGTTGTCGATCACCGGGAATGGCACGACGATCTTGCGGCTGGCCGCGGCGGTGGGCTCGAGCAGGTTCTGCTCCGGTCCCAGCGACCGGGACAGGCAGGTGACCAACTCCTCCCGGATCGCATCCAGCGGTGGGTTGGTCACCTGGGCGAAGAGCTGACCGAAGTAGTCGTAGAGCAGCCGCGATCGGGCCGACAGGACCGCGATCGGCGTGTCAGTGCCCATCGAGCCGATCGGCTCGGCCCCAGAGCTGGCCATCGGTGCCAGCAGGATCCGGAGTTCCTCCTCGGTGTAGCCGAAGAGCAACTGGCGGCGTAGCACCGACTCGTGGCTGGCCACGACGTGCTCGCGAGCCGGCAGAGAAGGCAGTCGCAGAAGGCCGGCATGCACCCATTCGTCATAGGGATGTTCGGCGGCGAGTTCGGCCTTGAGCTCGTCGTCGGTGACGATCCGTCCACGCTCGGTGTCCACCAGAAACATCCGACCCGGCTGGAGCCGCCCTTTGGCGACCACCTGACCCGGCGGGATGTCCAGGACGCCGACTTCGCTGGCCAGGACCACCAGCCCGTCCGCGGTGTGCCACCACCGGCCGGGGCGCAGGCCGTTGCGGTCCAGGACGGCGCCGATGACCGTGCCGTCGGTGAAGGCCACGCAGGCCGGCCCGTCCCAGGGCTCCATCACCGTCGCGTGAAACTGGTAGAACGCCCGGCGTCGGGCGGCCATCTCGTCATGGTTCTCCCACGCCTCGGGAATCATCATCAGGACCGAGTGCGGCAGGCTACGACCGCCCATGTGCAGCAGTTCGACGACCTCGTCGAAGGTGGCCGAGTCGCTGGCCTCGGGGGTACAGATCGGGAAGATCCGGTCCAGATCGCCCGGGATGAGGTCGCTGGCCAGTTGTGCCTCGCGGGCATGCATCCGGTTGCGGTTGCCCTTGATCGTGTTGATCTCGCCGTTGTGCGCGATGTAGCGGTAGGGGTGGGCCAGCGGCCAGGAGGGGAACGTGTTCGTCGAAAACCGGCTGTGCACCAGGGCGAGCGCGGATTCGTATCGCTGATCGCACAGGTCCGGGAAGAACAACCGGAGCTGATTGGTGGTCAGCATCCCCTTGTACGTGATCGTCCGCGCGGACAACGACGCGAAATACGTCTCACGCCCCACCTGCGCGGCCGCCCGTTCGATCCGCTTGCGCAGGACAAAAGCCCGACGTTCGAGGTCGAGAAGATCCAGGCGGCCCAAGGAGGGCGCCACCACGAGTTGGCTGAAGTAGGGCATGCATCCACGGGCCGTCGGGCCCACGTCGGCCCCGATCGGATCGACGGGCAGGCCGCGCCATCCGAGGACCCGAAGTCCCTCCTGGGCAGCGAGGTCCGCAACCAGGTCGACGACCGTACGGCGTCCGGATTCTTCTCGGGGTAGAAAGGCGATGCCGATCGCGTACTCGCCCGCCGGTGGTAGCTCGAAATCCACCGTCTCGCGCAGCAGCCGATCCGGGATCTGGGTGAGGATCCCGGCGCCGTCGCCGGAGGTTGGTTCGGACCCAGCGGCTCCCCGGTGCTGCAGATTGCCCAGTGCGCTCAGACCCGCGTCCACGATTCGACGCGATGCAGCGCCGGAGGTGTCGACGACGAAGGCGACTCCGCAGGAGTCGTGCTCGCTGGCCGGGTCGTAGAGGCCTTGCCGGGCCGGGAGGGCGGAGAAGGGTCGCATGTGCACGCTCCCGTCGTCTGGTTACCCGAAGCACCGGCAGAGAACTGAACTGCCTGGCGAGTTCGGTGCGGTGGTGACCTGCGCCGTAGCAGGCACCATCGGGACGTCGACGGCCCGAGTCATGACCCCTGTCAGGTTACAGGTCAGCCGGCTTCGGCCCCGCGGCGTGCCTCGTCGGGCGCCCGGCCGGCTGGTCGCTGGCGAGCTCGTCCTCCGCCGTGCGGAGATCGTCCCGCGGCCGTTCGAAGGGGCTCCCCGCGACCTGATCATCTGCGTCGCCGTTATCGCCGTTATCGCCGTCATCGCCGCCGCCGTCGTCGTCGCCGTCGTCCCCGGCAGCGGTGGCCGATCTCTTGCGCCGGTGCGGGGTGAGGTCCTCACGCGGACCGCGGTGAGTCACGAACCAGGCCACTGCAGCGAGGAACAACAGGATGGAGGTCCAGATGTTGAGTCGCAGGCCCAGAATGGTTTCGGCCGGATCGATCCGTAGCGCCTCGATCCACACCCGGCCGGCGCAGTAGGCCGCGACGTACAGCGCGAAAGCTCGTCCGCGGGAGAGGGTGAAGCGGCGATCCGCCCAGACCACCAGCGCAGCGACGCCGAGATTCCAGAGCAGCTCGTACAAGAACGTTGGATGGAAGGTTCCCAGCACCAGGGGTTCGCCGGTCGAGTCCCGAATCGCCTGTCCCAAACCGGCGTCCCAGCGGTAGATCGTCAGCGCCCAGGGCGCCTCGAGCGCCGAGCCGTACAGCTCGTTGTTGAACCAGTTCCCCAACCGTCCGACGGCCTGGGCGACGGCGATGCCGGGTGCGACGGCATCGGCGAACGCGGGCAGCGGTACGCCCTTTCGGCGGCAACCGATCCAGGCGCCGACTCCACCGAGGGCGATTGCCCCCCAGATGCCCAGGCCGCCCTCCCAGATCTTGACCGCATCGAGGACGTTGCCGCCTTCGCCGAAGTAGAGGTCAGGACTCGAGATGACGTGATAGAGCCGGCCGCCGATGATCCCGAACGGCACCGCCCACATCGAGATGTCCAGAACTGCACCCGGCTCGCCGCCACGGCTGACCCAGCGCTTCTCACCGATCCAGACAGCCAGGATGATTCCGGCAATGATGCACAGCGCGTAACCGCGGAGCGGAATCGGTCCGAGGAACCAGACGCCTTGAGTGGGGCTGGGGATCGAGGCGAGCAACACAGAGCCGAGGGTAGTCACCCGACCAGACGTTGTTCTCCAGGAAGGAGTTCTCCCACTGTGACCGGTCACGTCGCACTAGTCACTTGTCGCCGGGCACGAGGTCTGGACACCGACGAACCGTTGCTGCTGGCCGCCCTGGACAGGGTGGACCTGCGCGTCGAAGTCGTGGATTGGGATCACCCGGCGGACTGGTCGGTCTACGACGTGGCCGTGATCCGCTCGACCTGGGACTACGCCAGGCGCCATGAGGAGTTCCTGTCCTGGGCTGCGGCCACTGCTTCGCTGACCAACCTGCACAATCCGGTCGCCATGCTCTCCTGGAACACCGACAAGCGGTATCTGCATCAGCTCTCGGGGGCCGGCTTGGCGATCATTGACACCAGGTTCCTTGCTCCGGGCTCGCCCTGGCCGGTCACCGAGCTGTGCGCTCCCATCGTGGTCAAGCCGAGCGTCTCGGCTGGTGGCCAGGACACCGCGCGGTACGAGTCGGACGAACTACGGCAGGCCCGTGATCATGTCGCCCGCCTACACGCCGAGCAGCGGACCGCGATGATCCAGCCCTATCTCGAGGCGGTGGATGCCAACGACGAGACCGCGTTGGTCTATATCGGCGGCGAGTTCAGCCATGCCGCCGCCAAGGGGGCGCTGCTCGGGGCCGGCTCGGCGCAGGCCGGACTGTTCGCCGCGGAGACGATCACAGCCAGGCTGCCGTCGCCGGCCGAGCGGGCGCTCGGCGATGCCACGATGGCCTGGCTGGCCGGATCAGAGCTGGGTATGCCGCTCTACGCCCGGATCGACCTCCTCCTCGATGCCGACGGTCTGCCGCGCATCCTGGAGGTCGAGTTGACCGAACCGAGCCTCTTCCTGGAGACCGACGCCGAGGCCGCTGACCGAATGGCCTCAGCCATACAGGCGCTGTTGCCGGGATGATTGCTGCGCTCAAGGTGTTTTTTCATGGCCACCAGGTGGGCAAGGTCAAGGCCATGAGACCGAGCCGAGAGGACCCCTACGTTCGCCGCCTTCAGTTCGTCGACCATTCACAGATCCGAGATCTCGCAGCGGAATTGATGACAGGCATGCCTGCTTGGCGCTCGCCCGAAGGACAACGCGCGGCCGTCGAGAGCTGGATCGACGCTGCGCTGACCGCCGCCGAAGAGGAGGGGCACGCCGTATTCGTGGCGGCGGCCACTGCCCCTGACGAGCCCTCTGGGATTCGTGAGTACGGCCGAACGCACCCATTTCACCGGCGAGCGTGAGGGTTACATCGGAGAACTCGTCGTCGTCCCAAGAGCGAGGAGGCAAGGCATCGCGGCAGCCCCCATAGCCACCGCCG
>JACCUM010000412.1 GCA_013811805.1 Geodermatophilaceae bacterium
TCCTCGTCGGAGAACTACGAGCGCTGGATGCGCGGCGGCGGTGCCGACGCCAACGCTCGGGCCACGAAGATCTATCAGGCCACCTTGGACGCCTACGAGCAGCCTTCGCTGGATGATGCCATCCGAGCAGAGCTGGAGCAGTTCGTGATCCGCCGCCGCAAAGAGCTCGGCGACTGACTGCCCTCTGGCGCGCGTTGCACGACGGCCATGTGCAGATTCCGGCAGGAATGCTGAGGAAACTGCAGGTTCTCGTTCAGTGCTTCGTTGGCGGATGGATGCGACCGGTCCGGATCCGGAGAGCGCTAGTGTTCCGCCGTGAGCAACACGATGGTTAACCGTGCCAATGGCGTCCTGACCACGATCCAATCGGTCGATCGGGCAATCACCGTGCTGGAGATCCTCGCCCGCGTTGGCGAGGCCGGTGTCACCGACATCGCCGCCGAACTGGGCGTGCACAAGTCGACCGCCTTCCGGCTCGTGGCCGCTCTCGAGAACCGTGGCCTGGTCGAGCAGAACTCCGAACGGGGCAAGTACTGCCTCGGTGTCGGCATCCTTCGGCTGGCCGGTGCGACGACGGCGCGGCTCGACCTGGTCCAGGAGAGCCGGGGAATCGTCCGACAGTTGGCCGCCCAGACGGGTGAGACGGTCAACCTTGCTGTCCTGTCCGACGGCGCTGCGCTCTACGTCGACCAGGTCGCTGGCTCGTCGGCGCTGCAATCGCACAATTGGGTAGGCCAGCGCATCCCGTTGCACGCGACGTCCAACGGCAAAGTGCTGCTCAGCGGTCTCCCGGACGCTGAAGTCCAGACCACCGCAGGGATACTGCGGTCCTTCACACCGTCGACGATCACCTCCAGTAAGCGGCTGTTGGCCGACATCGCCGAAGTCCGGACGTCCGGACACGCCGTGGCCGTCGATGAACTCGAACTCGGGCTGACCGCAGTGGCCGCGCCGATCCGGAACGCCAACGGCGACGTACGGGCGTCGATGAGCCTGTCCGGCCCGACTTTCCGGCTCAATCGCGCGCGGCTGGACGAGGTAGTCCCCCTCCTAGCCGCCGCCGCGTCGCAGGTATCCCAGCGGCTGGGTTGGCCCGGTCCTTGAGCCGCGGCGACATCCCGCCGGACCGCACGGGCAACTCTCTCCCGAAGGGCTTGACGCGAGAAGCCGGAGGGGAGCACTGTTGCGTATCGAGGTATGTGTTCTGCGTCACGCAACAGGGTCGCTGGCAGGGTGCTAGTACCTACGACGGGATCATAAAGGCGGAGCGCGATGTCAGCACTGTCGAGTTTGCAGACCGTGACGATCCCGGCCGCTTTCCCCTTGGCTCTGGTGATGACCGGGAACGCGGCAGCGGCGGCTGATCCGGGGGAGATCTTGCCAGTTGCATAACCGCAACGCGATGTCTGGCTCGTCGCGCCCAGAAAGCGGGAGGATCGGAGGCGCTGTGTCGGAGCTTTTCGTCGGGGGGCGATGGGTTCCGGCACGCTCAGGTGGCAGACGGGAAATCTGTTGCCCGGCCGACGGCACCCTCGTCGCGACGGTCGACGAAGCGGGCGCGGAGGACACAGTCGCGGCGATCAGCGCAGCCAGGACCGCGTTCGACAGCGGCGAGTGGCCCGCCACCTCGGCTGTCGATCGTGGCGCGCTTCTGCATCGGGTCGCCGACCGCCTGCTTCAGGACAAGGCGGCGATCGCCAGAGCCGAATCGCTGGACACCGGCAAGCGATATGTCGAGAGCCAGTACGACGTGGACGATGTCGTTGCAGTCTTCCGGTACTACGCCGGTACGGCTGGCGAGGACGCCGGCCGGGTCGTGGACTCCGGTCGTCGTGACGTCGTCAGCCGAGTGGTGCACGAGCCGGTCGGAGTCTGCGGGCTGATCACCCCGTGGAACTACCCGTTGCTGCAGGTCGCCTGGAAGGTCGCACCGGCCTTGGCCGCCGGCTGTACGTTCGTCCTCAAACCCAGCGAGCTGACTCCATCCACGGCGATCGCGCTGATCGGAATCCTCGCCGACGTCGGCCTCCCGCCCGGGGTTGCCAACCTGGTCCTCGGCGCCGGACCACAGGCCGGCGCACCATTGGCCGAGCACCCCGATGTCGACCTCGTCTCCTTCACCGGCGGCCTGATGACCGGGCGCGCGGTCATGGCTGCGGCCGCAGGCACGGTGAAGCGGGTTGCCCTCGAACTCGGCGGCAAGAACCCGAACATCGTCTTCGCCGACGCGGACATGGATGCCGCGCTCGACCTTGGGCTCACCGCTGTGTTCCTGCACTCCGGGCAGGTATGCTCTGCCGGCGCCCGGCTGGTGGTCGACGTTGCCGTTCACGACGAGTTCGTCGACGAACTCGTGACGCGGGCGCAGAAGATCCGGCTCGGCGGACCATTCGACCCGGCGGCCGAGACCGGCCCGCTGATCTCGGCCGCCCATCGCGACAAGGTGCAACGCTACGTCGACGGCGGGATTGCCGAGGGCGCCCGGCTGCGCTGCGGGGGCAGGCGACCCGACGACCCCGGCCTCGACGACGGCTGCTATTACCTGCCCACCATCCTGGACGACTGCCGCAGCGACATGTCTGTCGTGCAGGAAGAGTCCTTCGGGCCGGTCCTGACCGTGGAGAGGTTCACCGACGAGGACGATGCCGTCCGGATCGCCAACGACAGCCGGTACGGGCTGGCCGGCGCGGTGTGGACGTCCGACGCAGGCCGGGCCGAGCGGGTTGCCGCCCGGCTGCGGATGGGCACCGTCTGGATCAACGACTACCACCCGTACGTGCCGCAGGCGGAATGGGGCGGCTACAAGCAGTCCGGTATCGGGCGAGAACTCGGTCGAGCGGGCCTGGCCGAGTACCGCGAGACCAAGCACATCTGGCACAACATCCGCCCCGCAGCGCAGCACTGGTTCGGGGCCTAATGAGTAGATACGACTTCGTGATCGTCGGTGGCGGCTCGGCCGGCTGCGTGCTGGCAAATCGGCTCAGCGCCGATCCGTCCACAAGTGTCCTGCTGCTGGAGGCGGGACGTAGCGACTTCATCTGGGACCCGTTCATCCACATGCCGGCGGCGCTGCCGTTCCCGATCGGCAGCCGACTCTACGACTGGCGCTACCAGTCAGAGCCCGAGCCGAACATGAACGGCCGGCGGATCGCCCACGCACGCGGCAAGGTGCTCGGCGGCAGCAGCAGCATCAACGGGATGATCTTCCAGCGAGGCAATCCGATGGATTACCAACGCTGGGCCGCCGACGACGGCATGCAGACCTGGGACTACCCGCACTGCCTGCCGTACTTCAAGCGGATGGAGACCTGCCTGGCCGGCGCCGATGAGTGGCGGGGCGGCGACGGTCCACTCGTCCTGGAGCGTGGTCCTGCCACGAACCCGCTGTTCGGTGCGTTCTTCGACGCCGCCGTTCAGGCTGGCTATCCGCTGACCAACGACGTCAACGGCTATCGGCAGGAGGGCTTCGGCCGATTCGACCGCAACATCCACCGTGGACGCAGGCTCAGCGCCGCGCGCGCCTATTTGCACCCGGTCAAGCACCGGAAGAACCTCACCGTCGAGACCCTCGCGCTGAGCACGAAGGTGCGCGTCACCGGAAACCGAGCGGTCGGCGTGGAGTACCTCAAGGCCGGGCGGAGGCGCCGCACCGCCCATGCCGGCGAGGTCATCCTCTGCGGCGGCGCGATCAACTCACCCCAGCTGCTGCAACTGTCCGGCGTCGGCGACCCGGACCTGCTACGACGGCTCGGAATCCAAGTCGTCCAGGGCCTGCCGGGGGTCGGCCAGCATCTGCAGGACCACCTCGAGGTCTACATCCAGTACGCGTGCACGAAGCCGGTCTCGATCGCGCCGGGCCTGCGTTGGCGCAACCGGCCCCGGATCGGCATCGAGTGGCTGTTCTCCCGTACCGGCCTGGGCGCGACGAATCACTTCGAGGGCGGCGGATTCGTCCGTAGCAACGACTCCGTCGACTACCCGAACCTGATGTTGCACTTCCTGCCGATCGCGATCCGGTACGACGGCAGCGCGCCCACCGAGGGACACGGGTACCAGGTGCACATCGGACCGATGTACTCCGATTCCCGGGGCAGCGTGATGATCAGGTCCACCGATCCGCGCCAGCACCCGGCGCTGCTGTTCAACTACCTGTCCACGGCTCAGGATCGGACCGAGTGGGTCGAATGCGTACGGGTGGCCCGCACGATCCTCAACCAGGCAGCCCTCGATCCCTACAGCGGCGGCGAACTCTCACCTGGCCGCGAGGTGCAGACCGATCAGCAGATCCTGGACTGGGTCGCCGCCGACGCCGAGACCGCGTTGCACCCGTCTTGTACGGCGCGGATGGGCGTCGACGACATGTCCGTCCTCGATCCGGCCACGATGCGGGTGCATGGCCTGGACGGATTGCGGGTCGTGGACGCCTCCTCGATGCCCTATGTCACCAACGCCAACATCTACTCGCCGGTGATGATGCTGGCCGAGAAGTCTGCCGACGCGATCCTGGGCAACACGCCGCTCCCGCCGTCGACGGCCGCCTGGTACAGCCACCGCGACGGCAGTCCGCTCGAGCCAGCGGACCCATCCGCCTCGGCCGCCGGGGGAGGGCACCCATGAGTCCTGAAGCCCCTCCGGTCCTGGCCGCGCCTTTTCAGGACGACGTGACCGCCCGCATCGCCCGGCTGGACGAGGCCCGGCGCGACCCGTTGCTGCATGTCGACGGTCTGTGGAAGGTCTTCGGTGCGAAGTCCGACCGCATCATGGGTACGCCGGAGGCCGAACTCTCCCGCCGTGAGCTGATGGCCAAGACCGGCTGTGTGGTGGCGGTCAAGGACGTGTCCTTCGACGTGGCGCCCGGTGAGGTGTTCGTCGTCATGGGCCTGTCCGGATCGGGCAAGTCGACGCTGGTGCGCTGCCTGACCCGGCTGATAGAGCCGACCGCCGGGCAGGTCACCGTGGCCGGACAGGACATCACCACGGCCTCGGATGCACAGCTGCGCGAACTGCGGCGCAGGCACGTCGCAATGGTGTTCCAGCACTTCGGTCTGCTGCCACACCGGCGGGTCATCGACAACGTCTCCTACGGGCTGGAGATCCGAGGTGCCGGGAAGGCGGAGCGGCGAGCGCGGGCGCAGGAGATGGTCGATCTGGTCGGCCTGTCCGGCAACGAGAACTCCTACCCCGACCAGCTCTCCGGCGGCATGCAGCAACGGGTCGGTCTGGCCCGGGCGCTGGCGGTCGATCCGTCGGTGATGCTGTTCGACGAACCGTTTTCCGCGCTGGACCCGTTGATCCGCCGGGACATGCAGAACGAGGTCATCCGACTGCACCACGAGGTCGGCAAGACGATGGTGTTCATCACCCACGATCTGCAGGAGGCGCTCAAGCTCGGTGACCGGATCCTGATCATGCGCGACGGGGCAATGGTGCAGGTCGGCCGGCCGGACGAGGTGGTGGGTGCTCCGGCCGATGACTACGTACGCGACTTCGTCAGCGACGTTCCGCGTTCGCACGTGCTGACCCTGCGCTGGGTGATGCGAGACCCACGCCCCGACGAGTCGCTCGAAGGCCCGGTGATGGGGCCGGACACGGTGGTCAGGGACGCCGCTCGCCGGGTGCTCGACTCCGCGGATCCGGCTCGAGTCGTCGCCGGGCAGCAACTGCTTGGCGTGGTCGATCGGGCCGACATCCTCCGGGTCATCGTCGCCGAGGAGTCCCCCTCATGACCACCGTCGCGGAGCGGCCGGCCGCGTCGGCTGCTCCCGAACCGCCCCCCGCCCCGGGTCAACCCAAGCCAGAGCCGGTACGGCGTACCGGCCTGGTACTGGCCGCGATCCTCGGGATTTGGGTACTCGGCTGGCTGTTTCTTCAGGGAAGCGCCACGTTGCCGCTCGGACGAGCCACTCTCACCGACTTCCAGGCAAAACTCAACGACCTCCGCGCCGCCTTCGACGCCGCTCGCGACGGCAACTTCTTCCTGGAGTATGTCGTCGGCGGCATCAGCGACGGCCTCGAGGCTTTCGTCGTCGGCGCGCAAGACCTGCTCAGCCAGGCGGCCTTTCCGCGGCCGGTACCGGAGATAGGTTGGCTCGGCGTGGTGGCCATCGGAGCCTGGATCGCCTATGCGCTGGCAGGTCTGCGGTCGACGATCCTGGTCGGCGCGAGCCTGGTGAGTTTCGGGGTACTCGGTTACTGGAGCGAGAGCATCGACCTGCTCATCGTCACGTTCACGGCGGTGCTGATCGCCGTCGCGATCGGCATCCCGCTGGGGATCGCGATGGCACGCAGCCGGGTGGTGACGGCCATCGTCACACCGATCCTCGACGTCATGCAGACGATGCCCTCCTTTGTCTACCTGTTGCCGCTGGTCCTGCTGTTCAGCATCGGCCCGTCTGCGGCGGTCATGGCAACGCTGATCTACGCGTTACCCCCGGTCGTTCGGATCACTGCACACGGACTTCGCACCGTAGCCGCCAGCACGATCGAGGCGACTACCTCGATGGGGTCGACCAAGGCGCAGCTGCTGCGCAAGGTCCAGTTGCCGATGGCCAAGCGCACGATCATCGTCGGGGTCAACCAGACGATGATGGCCGCGCTGTCGATCGCCACGATCGCTGCACTGATCGACGGCCCGGGCCTCGGCGAACCGGTGATCGAGGCATTGCAGACCCTCGACATAGGCGCCGCGTTCGTCAGCGGCCTGGCGATCGTGATCATGGCGATCATGCTGGACCGGACGACGACGGCGGCCAGCCAACGCGCAGAGGCGGAACGGCGGAGCGCGAGGTATGACCCGCGCCGCCGCCGGATCGGCCTCGTCGGAGGCAGCGTGCTCGCCGCCGTCTGCGTCTATCTGTCCCGCAGCTACCTGTGGGCGGCCGATCCCAGCAATCTGCCCGACCTCGGCAGACCGTTGGCCGAGGCGGCCGGGGCGGCGACGGACTGGTTCACCGACACGTTCAGCGGGGTGACCGGCGCGATCAAGGACGGTTTCACCTACGGGCTGCTCAACCCGTTCCAGTCCCTGCTCGCCGATTCGCCGTGGTGGTTGGTCGCCGCAGTACTGCTGGCGGTGGCCTTTGTGCTCGGCGGGTGGCGACCCGCCGCATCGACGGCGGTGTGCTTGGCCGTCATCCTCGCAGTGGGCCTCTGGCAGGACTCGATGGTCACCCTGACCATGACGTTGGTCGCGACCGTTCTGGTGATGGCTCTCGCGGTCGTGTTCGGCGTGTGGATGGGACGCAGCAAGGGGGCCGACACCGCGCTGCGGCCGTTGCTCGATGCCGGGCAGACGATCCCGCCGTTCGTCTACCTCGTGCCAGCGCTCGCGCTGTTCGGGACCAGCCGCTTCACCGCCATTGTCGCGGCGATCGTGTACGCGGGGCCAGCCGCGATCAAGCTTGTCGCCGACGGCATCCGCGGCGTTTCCCCGACCACTGTCGAGGCGGCTGAGTCGGCGGGATCGAGCACGCTTCAAGTGATCACGAAGGTGCAGCTGCCGATGGCTCGCAGTGCCCTGGTGCTGGCGTCAAACCAGGGCCTGCTCTACGTGTTGTCCATGGTCGTCATTGGTGGCCTGGTCGGCGGGGGCGCACTCGGCTACACCGTCGTCAGTGGTTTCTCACAGGCACAACTGTTCGGCAAGGGGCTCGCGGCCGGGATAGCAATCGTCGCGCTCGGCATCATGCTCGACCGCATCACGCAACACACCGCCGCCCGGCAGGGGCGGCGTTGAACATATCCGAGACCGCACAACGGTCTGGCAAAGGAGAACTGATGAGAACAGGAAGATCACGAGTGCGCGGCCTCGCTGCGTTGATCGCGGCCGGCAGTCTCGTCGTGTCCGGCTGCGGCGGAGGCGACATCGAGGACTCCGCAGCCCCGGAGGGTGGCGCGGACTGCGGTGACTTCGACATGGCCATCAACCCGTGGGTCGGCTACGAAGCGTCGGCGCATGTCGTCGGCTACGTCGCCGCGACCGAACTCGGCTGCAACGTCGAGTACAAGTCGCTCAAGGAGGAAGTCGCCTGGCAGGGCTTCGGCAGCGGCGAGGTCGACGTCGTCATCGAGAACTGGGGCCACGAGGACCTCAAGCAGACCTACATCGAGGAGCAGGGCACCGCACAGGACGCCGGCCCGAACGGCAACATGGGCGTCATCGGCTGGTACGTCCCGCCGTGGATGGCCGAGGAGTACCCGGACATCACCGACTGGCAGAACCTCAACAAGTACGCCGACTTGTTCGTGACCTCGGAGTCCGGTGGCAAAGGCCAGCTGCTCGACGGTGACCCCTCCTTCGTCACGAATGACGAAGCACTGGTGGCGAACCTCGGCCTGAACTTCACAGTGGTCTATGCCGGAAGCGAGCCGGCACTGATTCAGGCCTTCCGCTCGGCAGAGGAGAATCGCACGCCGCTGCTCGGCTACTTCTACGACCCACAGTGGTTCCTGTCCGAGGTGCCGCTGGTCAAGGTGGACCTCCCGCCGTACACCGACGGCTGCGACGCAGATCCCGCGGCAGTGGCCTGCGACTATCCCCAGTACATCCTGGACAAGATCGTCGCCACCGACTTCGCCGAATCCGGAAGCCCGGCCTACGACCTGGTGGAAGCCTTCGAATGGACCAACGAGGATCAGAACATCGTCGCGAGGTACATCGCCGAGGATGGGATGGATCCCGAGGACGCCGCGCAGAAGTGGGTCGAGGACAACCCCGACATCGTTCAAGGCTGGCTCGCCTAGGACAACCGCTGCGCTACCCATGCCGTGGCACCCGGCCCCCGGCCAGGCCGGGTCGGGGTTTGCCACGGCATGGGCAGTGCCCTGAGCAGGAAGTACTGTTGCATGATACGAATGATTGTTGCGTAGGCCGCAACTAGAGAGGCGTACGAGATGCGGGTAGTCGTGATCGGGGCCGGCGTCGTCGGGGCGGCCGTCGCAGACGAGATGTCGGAACTAGGCGTGACGAACATCACCGTGCTCGAGAAGGGTCCGTTGTTCGCCACCGGCGGTTCGAGTTCGCACGCTCCCGGTCTGGTATTCCAGGCCAATCCCTCCAAGGCGATGACCGAGCTGGCAAGCTATACGGTGGCGAAGTTCTGTGGGCTCGATTACGACGGTCAGGGCGGCTTCGAGCAGGTCGGCGGCCTGGAGGTGGCCACGACGCCGCAACGGATGGCCGACCTGCATCGCCGGTATGGCTGGCTGACCTCGTGGGGGGTGGCCAGTCGGGTGGTCTCCGCGCAGGAGTGCGTAAAGCTGCACCCGCTGCTGGACCCGGACCGAATCCTCGGCGGACTGCACACACCAACCGATGGCTTGGCCAACCCGGTCACCGCGGTCACCGCTCAGGCACAGGCGGCCCAGGCTCGCGGCGTGCGGTTCGTGGGCAACTGTGAGGTCCGGGACGTCCTGGTCGAGGCCGGCCGGGTGCGCGGCGTCTGCACGTCCCAGGGCGAGTACGCCGCTGATGTCGTGGTCTGCTGTGCCGGCATCTGGGGACCGTTGGTCGCTGAGATGGTCGGCATGACCCTGCCGCTGACCCCGTTGGCCCACCAGTACGCCTGGACGACCCGGGTTCCCGAGCTGGAGCGCCTTGATACCGGGATGTCCCGACCGATCCTGCGCCACCAGGATCACGACCTGTACTACCGCGAGCTCGGCGACCGGATCGGGATCGGCTACTACGGACACGACCCCATGCCGGTCGACTCGGCCGACATCGCCCGGCACGCCGAAGCGAAGATCATGCCGAGCATCCAGGACTTCACGCCCGCGGATTTCCAACCGGCGTGGGAAGAATCGTTGCGGCTGCTGCCCGCCTTGCGAGACTCGGAACTGGCCGGGGGCATGAACGGCCTGTTCTCCTTCACCACCGACGGCATGCCACTGCTCGGTCAGTCGTACGACGTCCGCGGCTTCTGGGTCGCCGAGGCCGTCTGGGTCACGCACTCCGCTGGAGTCGGACGTGCAGTTGCGGAGTGGATCGTGACCGGCGCCCCGTCGATCGATCTGCACGAGTGCGACGTGAATCGCTTCGAGCAGCACCAGCTTGGCCCGGCCTACGTGCGGGCGCGAAGTTGCCAGAACTTCGTCGAGGTGTACGACGTCCTGCACCCGCTGCAGCCGATGGAGGACCCGCGGCCGTTGCGCACCAGCCCGTTCCACACCCGGCAGGTCGAGTTGGGGGCGGCGTTCCTGGAGGCCAGTGGCTGGGAACGTCCGCAGTGGTACGCCGCTAACGAGCAGCTGCTCGACGGCAATTCTGCCAGATCAGACGTCGTCACCCCCAACGACTGGGCCGCCCACTACTGGTCACCCATCGTCGGCGCCGAGGCACAGACCACCCGGCAGCGCGTCGCGCTCTTTGACATGAGCGCCTTGAAGCGAATGGAGATCACCGGTCCCGGTGCGACGGCCTTCCTGCAACGACTGACGACCGGAAACGTCGACAAGTCGCTCGGTTCGGTCACCTACTGCCTGCTTCTGGACGAACGGGGCCGGATCCGCAGCGACATCACGGTCAGCCGCCTCGGTCCCGATCGCTATCAGGTGGGCGGCAACGGGACCCTCGACGTCGACTGGTTCAGTCGGCACCTGCCCTCGGGGCGCATCGTCGACGTCCAGGACACCTCTGCAGGCAGCTGTTGCCTCGGCGTGTGGGGACCGCGAGCACGCGACCTGCTGGAGAAGGTCTCGGCCGATGACTTCTCCGCCAGCGGGTTTCGCTACTTCCGGGCCAAGCAAGTGCACGTCGGCATGGTGCCGGTCACCGCGCTACGGCTGTCCTACGTCGGCGAGCTCGGCTACGAGCTGTACACGACCGCAGACATGGGCGAGAAGATGTGGGACACCTTGTGGGAGGCCGGAGCTCAGTACGGGATCTTCGCCGGCGGGCGCGGCGCCTTCGCCAGCCTGCGGCTGGAGAAGGGCTATCGGTCTTTCGGTGCGGACATGACCTGGGACCATTATCCGGCCGAAGCCGGGCTCGAGTTCGCGGTACGGATGGACAAGGGCGACTTCATCGGTCGTGGCGCGTTGCTCGACGCGCCGCTGAGAGCGCGGCTGACCTGCCTGACGATCGCCGACCCGAAAAAGGTCGTGCTCGGCAAGGAGCCGGTCTACGACGGGGACCGCTGCGTCGGGTACGTCACGAGTGCGGCCTACGGCTACACCGTCGGCGTCGGGATCGCCTACGCCTGGCTGCCTTCGGGGCTCAGCCAACCCGGCACATCTGTCCACATCGGATACTTCGACGAGCGCATACCTGCCACGGTCTCGGCCGAGCCGCTGTTCGATCCGAAGATGACCCGGCTGCGCTCGTGAGCCGAGAGCGAGTGAGCATCGCAGCGAGGAACGAGCGAGGAGCGGAGCGAGCGGTGCGCGGAGCGCACGAGGCGGGGCAGTCGTGAGCCCAGACCGAGTCAGCGATTGGCAGGTCACGAAGAGGCTGCCCGAACAGCCGGACTTCCTGTGGGCGGAGGCTGAGCCGAAGCCGTCCTACGACGTGATCGTGGTCGGAGCCGGCGGCCATGGTTTGGCAACCGCCTACTACCTGGCCAAGAACCACGGCATCACTGACGTCGCCGTCGTGGAGCGGGGTTGGTTGGGCGGCGGCAACATGGCCCGGAACACGACGATCATCCGGTCGAACTACCTGTGGGACGAGAGCGCCGGGATCTACGAACACGCCCTGAAGCTGTGGGAGGGGCTGGAGGCCGACCTCGACTGCGAGGTGGCCTTTTCCCAGCGCGGCGTGCTCAACCTGGCGCACAGCCTGGGCGATGTCCGTGAGGGTCGTCGCCGGGTCAACGCGAACCAGCTCAACGGCATCGATGCACAGTGGCTGACCCCTGACGAGGTGCAGAAGATCGCGCCGATCCTCAACATCTCGGCAGACGTCCGGTACCCGGTGCTGGGTGCCACCTTCCAGTCGCGGGCGGGGATCGCCAAGCACGACTGGGTCGCCTGGGGGTACGCGCGGGCGGCACACGCGATGGGTGTCGACCTGATCCAGGGGTGCGAGGTCACCGGCGTGCTCCGTGAAGCTGACCGGGTGGTCGGCGTCGATACGTTGCGGGGTCCGATCAGGGCCGGCCGGGTGGCGTTGGCCGCTGCGGGGCACAGCAGCGTCGTCACCGCTTCATTGGGTCTGCGATTGCCGTTGCAGAGTTATCCGCTGCAGGCTCTGGTGTCGGAGTTGCTCGAACAGGTGCTCGACACCGTGGTGATGTCCAACGCCGTACACGTCTACGTCTCCCAGGCGCACAAGGGCGAGCTGGTCATGGGCGCCGGCATCGATTCCTTCGTCGGTTACGGCCAGCGCGGTTCCTTCCCGGTGATCGAGCATCAGATGGCCGCCGCGATCGAGCTGTTCCCGATCTTCGCGCGGGCGCACGTTCTGCGGACGTGGGGCGGCATCGTCGATGTGACCCCAGATGCCTCGCCGATCATCGGGCTCACGCCGTACGCCGGGCTCTACGTCAACTGCGGTTGGGGCACAGGAGGTTTCAAGGCGACTCCTGGGATCGGCTCAGTCTTCGCCGACACGATCGCACATGACCGTCCGCATCCACTGGCTGAGCCGTTCTCGCTGTCCCGCTTCGAAAGCGGTGCTTTGATCGACGAGCACGGCGCGGCCGCCGTCGCCCACTGAGCCGCGGAAGAGACTGAACTGCCGTGTTGAGCATTCCCTGTCCGTGGTGCGGGCCCCGCGACGAGACCGAGTTCTCCTACGGCGGACAAGCCCATGTGGCCTATCCCGGGGAACCGTCCACTGTGGATGACTCCGGTTGGGCGGCGTACCTGTTCTTCCGAGAGAATCCCAGGGGCTGGTTCGCCGAGCGGTGGATGCACCGCGCCGGATGCCAGCGCTGGTGCAACGTCGTCCGGCACACCGTCACGTACGAGATCGCGGCGAGTTACCAGCCGGGAGCGCCTCGCCCGGATGTCGCGTGATGCGGCTCGACCACGGCTTCGTCGACCGGACCCGGACGTTGCGGATCGAGGTCGACGGCGCCGAGCTGGCGGCTCATCCGGGAGACACCCTTGGTTCCGCGCTCGTCGCGGCCGGCCGCCAGGTGCTGTCCCAGGGCATCTATACCGGCCGGCCCCGAGGCCTGGTCTCGGCCGGGTCGGAGGAGAGCAACGTCTTCGTCCAGGTGCTGTCCGGGCCCGGCGAGCCGATGGTGCGAGCTACCGAACTCGAGGCCTATGACGGGCTGCGGGTCCGCACCCTGGCCGGCAAGGGCCGACTGCCCGACGAACCGGACGAGGGTCGCTACGACAAGACGTACACGCACACCGATGTGCTCGTCGTCGGCGCCGGACCGGCCGGCCTGATGGCGGCGTGGGCTGCCGGAACCAGCGGCGCCCGGGTGCTGCTGCTCGACGACCAGCCCAGCCTCGGCGGTCGGCTCTTGGCAAGTCGATCTACAGTGGACGGTCTGGCCGCAGCCGAGTGGATCGAGTCGATGCGGGGACGCCTGGCCGCCATGCCCGAGGTGCGGGTGCGCAGCCGTACCACCGTCGTCGGCTATCACGACCACAACTACCTTGTCGCCGTCGAACGGCGCGGCGGCCACCTGGAGGAGACCGCGCCGCTCACTTTCGCCCGACGCCGGCTCTGGAACATCCGGGCGGGTCAGGTGGTGCTGGCCACCGGCGCGCACGAGCGCTGGATCGCCTTCCCGGACAACGACCGGCCGGGCATCATGCTGGCCGCCTCCTCGGCGACGTACGCCTGGCGGTACGGCTGCCTGCCCGGTCGGCGGGCCGTGGTCTTCGGTGCCCACGACGGCGCACTCGCAGCGGCGCTGGATCTCGCCGACGCGGGCGTCGAAGTGGCTGCCGTGCTCGACGTCCGGGACGCCGTCGGGCCGCAAGTTGCCGCGGCCCTGGCTGCATGCGGTCTCGAGGTCCAGACCGGGACGGCGGTCCGGGGAACCCTGGCCGACGGGAGCGGCGGGCTAAGTGCGGTGGTGACGACTGCTGGACAGGTCATCGAGGCCGACCTGCTCGCGGTGTCCGGGGGTTGGAATCCGGCGGTCGAACTGTTCAGCCAGTCCGGCGGCCGCACCGTCTGGTCGGAGGACCTGGCCGGTTTCGTTCCGGACCGGCCCGTGCAGCCGACCCACTGCGTAGGCGCGCTGACCGGAGGCGTCGACCTCGCCGACGTCGTCGCGACCGGCGCGCGGACCGGTGCGGACGCTGGTCGTGCGGCTGGGTTCAAGGCCGTCGAGCTGGTGCCGCCGGGAGTCGGAAACGTGCTGCGCGCCGAAGTGCCGCCGGCGGCGTACTTCCTCGTCGATTCCCCGGCAAAGGACTCCGCTCGGGTCTTCGTCGACCTGCAGCGCGACGCCACGCTGCACGACGTCCGCCGGGCGGTCGGCGCCGGACTCAGCTCGATCGAGCACATCAAGCGCTACACCACGATCGGGACCGCGGCCGACCAGGGGCGCGCGTCCGGGGTGCTCACGGTCGGTGTGCTGGCTGCGATATCCGGCCGATCGGTGGCCGAGATCGGTACGACCACCTACCGGCCGCCGTACACCCCGATCTCCTTCGCGGTGCTGGCCGGACGCGACCGTGGTCGGCTGGCCGATCCTGAGCGGGTCACCGCGATCCACGACTGGCACGTCGAACGCGGCGCGGTCTTCGAGGACGTCGGGCAGTGGAAGCGCCCGTGGTTCTTTCCGCAGCCGGGGGAGACCATGGACGAGGCCGTACGCCGCGAGTGCATTGCCGCCCGCACGGGCGTGGCGATGATGGATGCCTCGACGCTGGGGACCATCGAGCTGCAGGGCGAGGACGTCGGCGTCCTGCTGGACCGGCTCTACACCAACCTGTTCTCGACTCTGCGAGTCGGACACGTTCGCTACGGGGTGATGTGCGGCCCCGACGGGATGGTGCTCGACGACGGGACCACCGCCCGGCTGGCCGAGGATCGCTGGCTGATGAGCACCACCACCGGCAACGCCGCGAAGATCCTGGAGTGGCTGGAGGAGTGGCTGCAGACCGAGTGGCCGTCCTTGGACGTGCGGATCACGTCCGTGACCGACCAGTGGTCGACGGTGGCGTTGGTCGGGCCGCGCTCGCGTGAGGTACTGGCCGAGCTGGCACCGGAGCTGGACTGCACGGTGGACGGCTTTCCGTTCATGACGATCCGGCACGCGGGGGTGGCCGGCATCCCGGCGCGGATCATGCGGGTGTCCTTCTCCGGTGAGCTGGCCTACGAGATCAACGTCGCATCGTGGTACGCGATGGCGTTGTGGCAGGCGGTGTACGAGGCCGGCCAGCCGTTCGAGATCACGCCGTACGG
>JACCUM010000444.1 GCA_013811805.1 Geodermatophilaceae bacterium
GGACATCGTTGATCCCCGTGCGGTAGACGGTCGGCGCGCTGTGGAGTAATGCATCGGTCTCCTCCCTGCTCAGTAGCACAGGGATCGTCCTGTCCAAACCCTCTGGCTCCGGTTGTGCGTTATCCACGCCCAGTTTACCGGCATCCAGCGCGGATGCCCAGTAGTCCAGCTCGTGGTCAAGCTCCCCGGCGGCCACATACTCGCTCAGCCGCTGCGCCCAATCTCGGAACGATGTGGTCTTGAGACCGAGATCGATCGTTTCGTCGCGCACCGCCTGCTGGTATGCCGTGTCGAGGTCGTCGAGCAGGATGCGCCACGAGACGCCGTCGACTACGAGGTGGTGCGCAACGAGCAATAGGTACGGCCGCTGACCCGCACCAAGATCGAACAGCGCTGCCTTCAGCAGGGGAGGGCGCCCTAGGTCAAAGCTCGCGTGGACATCATCGGCGATCTTCTCCATGACCGCAGACTGTTCCACCGAGTCCAGATCGGACAAGTCACACCGTTGGAGTATTTTCACGGGCTCCACAGGAGCATTGTGCTGCCGCCACTGACCGTCGATGTACTCAAACCTCATCCGCAGTGCGTCGTGGTGCACCAGCAACGCATCGAGAGCCCGCTGGAGGGCCCACTCGTCCAGTTCGTCGGTCAGGTCCACAAAAATGGATTGGTTGAAGTGGTGTGGGTTGGCCCGGTGTGTCTGAAGGAACCAGCACTGGATCGGGGTGAGCGGCACAGCTCCGACAACTGATTCCCTCTCAGCGCCGCCGGTCTCTATCGCCGTGACGATCGACGCAAGCGACGCGATGGTCCGGTGTAAGAAAATGTCTTTGGTTGTGAGCCACAGTCCCGCCTGGCGGGCACGGGACACCACCTGGATGCTTAGGATCGAGTCCCCACCCAATTCAAAGAAATTATCCTCCACCCCCACCCGCTCCACACCCAACACAGCCGCCCAAACATCAGCCAACACCCGCTCAGTCTCACTGCGCGGCGCCACATACCCCGCAGCCACGTCGAACTCCGGCGCCGGCAACGCCCGCCGGTCCACCTTTCCATTCGCATTCAGCGGCAACCCGTCCAGCACCACAAACGCCGCCGGCACCATATACTCCGGCAACGCGGTCGCCGTATACGCCCGTAGCGCGCCTGGGTCCACGGATTCGTCGGCCACCGGCACGACATAGGCCACCAACCGCTTCACACCCGGCTGGTCCTCCCGGGCGATCACCGCTACGTGGGCCACACCCGGATGCGAGGCCAACACCGCCTCGACCTCACCCAGCTCGACGCGGAACCCGCGGATCTTAACCTGATCATCGGCGCGGCCCAGGAACTCGAGTTGACCGTCTGCACGCCAGCGGACCACATCCCCGCTGCGATACATCCGCGCACCCGGCTCCTCGAACGGGCAAGCTACAAACCGCTCCGCCGTCAGGCCGGGGCGGTTCAGATAGCCCCTGGCAAGGCCAGCACCGGCGATGAAAAGCTCACCAGCGACCCCCACCGGCACCGGCCGCAATCCACGGTCAAGCACATACATCCGGCTGTTGATAACGGGACAGCCGATGGGCGGGGTCTTCGCGCCGGCAAGTGGCGCGGTCAACGTGGCGCACACCGTCGACTCCGTCGGCCCGTAGGCATTGATCATCCGACGGCCCGAGGACCATCTTCCGACCAACTCCGCCGAGCATGCCTCGCCGGCCACGACTAATGTGGCAGCGCGCAGCACGTCGTCACCGGATGCCGTCGCCGCCAGGACTACCGGGGGCACTGTCGCGTGAGTCACCCTGTGCTGGCGCACCAGCTCCGCCAGC
This sequence comes from Geodermatophilaceae bacterium, assembly GCA_013811805.1. Classification (GTDB taxonomy): domain Bacteria; phylum Actinomycetota; class Actinomycetes; order Mycobacteriales; family Geodermatophilaceae; genus JACCQS01. The sequence goes on from JACCUM010000444.1 coordinate 1,818, forward strand.
GGCTCACCTGGCGACAACCGGTCGGCAGGAGCAACCACCAGTGCCGCACCGGACAGCAGCCCCATGCACAGTTCCCAGAACGCCGCATCAAAGCTCAACGAAGCGAACTGCAATACCCGACTGCCCGGACCCACCTCCAACCGCTCGATCTGGGTGGCCAACAGGCTCGCCACGCCGACGTGCGACACCACCACACCCTTGGGTCGACCCGTCGACCCCGAAGTGTAGATCAGGTAGGACGCGTTCTACGTACGAACAGCGATGGCAGGAGCGGTATCAACGTGCTGGCCGATTGCCTCGATAGCCTTTGGCTCATCCAGCAGTAGCTGCGGGGCCGTGTCCGGCAGGCTGGCGGCGACCTCAGTGGTAGTCAGCACCATCGCGGGTCGGGCATCATCGAGCATGAACGCGATCCGCTCTGCCGGATACATGGGATCCACCGGCAGGTACGCCGCACCGGACTTGAGCACCGCCAGCAGCGCTACCACCATGTCCACCGACCGCGGCAAGGCCACGGCTACGAACTGCTCCGGGCCAATCTCACGATCGATCAGATACTGGGCCAGCCGGTTCGCCCGCACGTCGAGTTCAGCGTAGGACAGCGTGGTGTCCTCGAAAAGCAACGCCGACGCTGCCGCGTCGCCTTCAACCTGTTCCTGGAACAGCTCCGGCACCGTGCTAGCCGCGATCTCGCGGTCGGTGTCGTTCCACGCTTCCAGCACCTGATGGGTCTCAGCCTGGGTCATCATCGACAACTCGCCCACCAGCCGGTCCGGTTCGGCGGCGATACCGGCCAGCAGCCTCTGCAGATGCCCCACCA
>JACCUM010000447.1 GCA_013811805.1 Geodermatophilaceae bacterium
GATGGTGGGGCCGACGGCGGCGCGGACGGTAGCGCCTGATCCGCAGCACTGAGGCACAGGGCCGGGAAGCCGTCGGCTTTCCGGCCCTGCGCCGCTGCGTGAACGTCGAGCCCGATGCCTTCGCGGCGGACTACTGGTCGCGAAAGGCCCTGCTCTCGCCGGCAAACACGCTCCCCCGGAAGTTCACCGACCTACTGGACCTGGACGCGGTCGACGAACTGCTGTCCCGGCGCGGCCTTCGTACCCCGTTCCTGCGGGTGGCCAAGGGGGGTTCGATCCGCCCTGCGGCCAGCTACACCAGGGGTGGCGGTGCAGGTGCTGACGTCGCCGACCAGGTGGCCGACGACAAGGTCCTCGATCTCTTCGCCGATGGCAACACCCTTGTCCTGCAGGGCTTGCACCGGCTCTGGCCGCCGCTGATCGACTTTGCCGCTGCCCTGCGCGCCGAGATCGCCCACCCGATACAGGTCAACGCCTACCTGACTCCGCGCAGCTCGCAGGGCTTCGCCCACCATTACGACGTCCACGACGTCTTCGTCCTGCAGGTGGCCGGTGCCAAGGGCTGGCAGATCCATCCGCCGGTCCTGGCCGATCCGCTGCGGACCCAGCCCTGGACGGATCGCAAGCAGGCCGTCGAGCAAGCCAGCGGCCAGGAACCGCTGATCGACACGGTGCTCGAGCCGGGCGACGCGCTGTACCTCCCGCGCGGCTTCGTGCATGGCGCGCAGGCGCTGGACGGCGTCAGCGCCCACCTGACGATCGGCGTGCACTCGGTGACCCGGTACACGATCGTGGAGGCCCTCATAGCGCAAGCCGCGACCGATCCTGAGCTTCGGCGCAGCCTGCCGCTCGGGATCGACCTGACAGATCCGGAAGGCGCCATCGCTGACGAGGTTCGAGGCACGGTCGCCGCGCTGACCAGCTGGCTCGCGCACACCGAGGTCGGCCCGGCCGGAGACCGACTGCGGCGCCAGGTCTGGGCCCATACGCGGCCGGCGCCGGTGCCCCCGATCCGGACTGCCGTCGCCCTGACGACCCTGGATGACCAGAGCGTGATCGCCCTTCGGCCCTACCTCGCGCTGCACTGGCACCCCGGCGAGAACGGGCTGAGACTCGAGACCGCAACTCACGTCCTCGACCTCCCCGCAGGCGCCGCCTCGACCCTCACCGCGCTCGTGGCCGGTCAGCGCGTACGGCTCGGCGAGATCGCCGACCTCGATCCCGCGGCCGCCCTCGATCTCGCTCGCCAGCTGGTCCGCGGCGGCGTCGCGGTCCTCGTCTGATGGGAGCGAGCGACCCCGCCCCCACACCGCGCACGCGGCCCCGCCGACCGGTACCGAAGGTGGACCCGCAACGCTGTGCTCCCTCTGCTCGTCGCCGACGTGATTCACTGATGGCCACCGCCGCGCCCGCGACCCGGTGGCTGCTGATCGAGCAGCCGGGTGGCTGGGGCCGGCACGCCCTGCGCCAATCCTTGTTTGCCCAAGATGTCGCCACCGGGTTGCTGGCGCTCACCGGCGCGCAGGGAATCCGGATCCAGGTCATCCGCAGGCCGCCAGACCGCACGCAGCCCGCACGGAGTCGGCGCTGGGCATACGTCGACTCCGGTGCGGGCACCCCGGCCAGTTGGTGGGGCGAGTACGACAACGAAGGCGAGCTGCTTGATCTGTCCTTCGACGGCTCGGAGGGCGACAGCAGTGCGGAACCAATCTTTCTGGTGTGCACCCATGCCAGGCACGACGCCTGCTGCGCTCTGTACGGTCGCCCAGCTTACGCTGCCCTTGCCGCGCACTATCCGGACATCACTTGGGAGACTTCGCATGTCGGGGGTGACAGATTTGCCGCCAACATCGTCGTCCTACCGAACGGTCTCTACTACGGCGGCCTCGACGGGGACTCCGCGCTCCGGATCGCTGCTGCGCATCGGGACGGTCTGATCGAGTCCACGTACTTCCGCGGGGCAAGCGTTCAGGCCGCCCCTACCCAGGCTGCGGAGCACTATCTGCGGAGTCATCTCGGCGAGCACCGGATCAGCGCCGTCGTCGCACTCGGCCTGCATCGCGCAGACCTGGCCCGGTGGGTGGCCCGGCTGGCCCACACCGATGGCACCGAGTATGAAGTCGAGGTCGGTACGACCCACGCTTCTGCGCTGAACAGGCTGACCTGCTCGGCCACCCACCCAGCGGCGATCAGGTTGTTCGAGCTGGTCAGCTTGCGTGCGGTGGGACACCGATGAGTATGGCGAGAACCAGGAATTCCACATATATGCGTTGAATTGCTGCATTCGACAGTTATCGACGCTGATCACAGTTGATCGAACAGCGCCTGCAGAGCCAGGCTGGAAACAGCAACCGTCACCCAGAGAAGCCCACCGAGAAGCAACGGCCGCACACCTGTGTGCCGCATTGCCGAGAACTGCGCCGAGAGTCCGATGGCCGTCAGCGCCACGGTGATCATCGCGCGCGCGAGCACCGCGGTGGCGTCCTGGGCCGCCTCGGGGATGACACCGAGCGAGCTGATCGCCACCGCCAGGACGAACCAGATGATGAACCATGGAACGATCTTTCGCCACGGCAGCCGGGAGCCGGGTACTGCAGCGTCCGCGACCATCTGCTTACGCTTGGCTCGTATGTGAAAGAACGCAATCACAAGCACCATCGGGATGATCATCGTCGTTCGGGTGAGCTTCACGATGACGGCGTAGTCCCCTGCGGCCATCCCGTACGTATATCCGGCCCCCACCACCGACGACGTGTCGTTGATCGCTGTTCCCGCCCAGAGACCGAACGCATTCTGCGACAAGTCCAGCAGGTGCCCGAGGAAAGGGAACAGGAGCACGGCGATCGCATTGTAGAGAAAGATGGTTGATATCGCATAGGCGATACTTGCCTGAGTCGGCGCTATGACGGCGCTGGTGGCTGCAATTGCTGACCCGCCGCAAATGGCTGTTCCCGCTCCGATCAGCGTTCGAAGCTCACTATTGACGCGCAATAATCGGCCGAAGACAAACATGGCGCCGAAAGCAATCAGTAAGGTGCCTATCATCACCGGGAATGACTCCAACCCGGTCTGCAGGAGTTGGCCGAGGCTCAGACCCAGCCCGAGCAGCACGACCGACGCCTGCAGGACGTACTTCCCCGCAAAGGCCAAGCCGGTCCCGAACAGCGGCGGCGGTTGCCACATCGCGCGAACGGTCATGCCCAGCACAATTCCGAATACCGGTCCGCCGACAACGGGCGCCAGTGACCCGGCCGCCCAGGCAATGCCGGCCAAGCCGGTCGCCAGGATCAGACCAGGCAGAATGGCGGGCCAGGTGGCCCGACGCTGCGAGTCGGAATCCTCACGGCCGGAGGTAGAACCTTCTTGGCCCACCCCAACGTTCCTCGACGGCACGTGCCTCCCTCCGTCAGCCACGGCCGATGCGTACCGGAACGTCTAGCTCGGCAGCGGTCAACGAGCCGTGGTATCCGATCAGGGAGTGGGCGCCGGGCTCTCGGCGGCTGGCGGTGATGGCGAAGCTGCCGCGTGCCCAGGCCAGCACATTCCCGATGCGTTCGACATGCCCTGCAAGCACCGTGGGACCGAACAAGCCCTCGTCGATCGCCTGCTCCCGGGACATCACCCAAGCTCGTTCTCCGAGCACGGCCGACCAAGCGGCAAGCACGTCGCCGGTGGCTCCGGCTTGTGTGTAGAGAAAACGGGCGCGGGGTTCTCCTGCCACCACTCGAACTCCGGCTGCCAGCGCGGCCGCGTCGGCCCCGTCGGGAGCGTCACGGTTTGCATCAAGGTCCAGCTTGCCGTCGGTCGCAACGTCGAGCATGCCGTGATCCGCAGTGACGACAAGAGCTGTGTCCGGCTTCATGAAAGTCAGGATCGAGGCGACCAGTGCGTCGACCTGGCCGAGCTCGAACCGCCAGGCGTCGCTGGCGCAGCCGCGGATGTGCCCGGTCATGTCCAGGTTGCCGTGATAGGCGTAGAGCAACGAAGGCCGGCCGTCTCCAGTGGCGGAGACCGCCCGAGCAACCAGATCTCCGGGGCCGACCGCCGTCAGATAGCTAGCTCCCCGGTAGGTGGCCTCAGTGAGACCGGACCCGATGAACCTGGCCGGCCCTGCGGCATGGACGCTCACGCCGGCCTGCGCGGCCCGCTCGAATATGGTGCGCGCCGGTTGCCACTCCTTGGGGGATGGGTCGGTCCCCCACTCGATATGAGTAAGCAGCCGATCGGTCCCTGGGACAGCGACGGTGAAGCCGACGATGCCGTGCTCGCCGGGTGGCACACCGGTGCTCAACGTGGCGAGACTGACCGGAGTCGTCGACGGGCTGGCCGCCTGCAGGGCACCGATCGGGCTAGGCAGGGATGCGATAACCGGCGCAGCCTCCGAGTTGGCAGCGAGGTTGTGCTCTCCCAACCCGTCGACTAGCAGCAGCACGACGCGGCGTACACCGGCCAGAGCCGGCGCCAGACCGAGGAGGTCGACGAATCCGGCCACGCCGAGTCCGGCCAAGATCGCCGGCAACAGTTCGGCGAGGCTGCTGCGGCCATACGCCGGAACGGACAGCCCGTCCGAGCGGGAGTGGTTCGGTCCGGCCTGCCTCCGACCCGGTTCAGCTAGGGGATGCGGCGCTCCGGTCACCGGCGGCACAGCAGATGAACGTCGCTTGCCAGATCACGGTAGGGCGAACGTTGTGCCAGAACAGCTTCCAGTTGCCGTACGGCGGCACTCTGCTCGGCGGCAACCTCGGCGGCAGGGAGCAGGTCGGCCACGACGCGTACCCCGTGCCACTGCTCTACCGACAGACCCGCGTGGACCACCAGGTCGTGCAGTTCGTCGATGTCGAAGCGTCGGTGTCGTGTTCCGTCGGGCTGCCCGTGGAGCAACGCCAGCGCCTCCTCGGTCCGGCCTCCCACGGCTCTGGCCAACACTGCGGCGGCTTGGTTGGCCACGAGCAAACTGACCCACCCACCGGCCCGTACGCAGGTGGCCAACGCGGCCGCGGCCGTCACCGGCTCGTCGACGAATTCCAGGACGTGGTGGCACAGCACCAGATCCGCGCTCTGGGCCGCAACAACCTCGGCCAGCCGGTCGCCGTCCCCCTGAACGCCGGTCACCGCGCCAGCGACACCGGCCGCCTGCGCCCGGCGGGCCAGCAGTGCCAGGGCATCTGGACTCGGGTCGACAACGGTGACGGTGTGCCCACGTTGGGCCAGCGGTACGGCGAACCCTCCGGTGCCGCCGCCGACGTCCAACACCCGCAGTGGCCCGTCGCTGAGAATCGGCTCCAGCGCTGCCCACACCGCCGCCGCACGCGATGATCCGACATCCGGTGGCCTGGCGGAGGTGGAAGTCATGGCCCACCGAGCCTAATGTGGCCAACGACCGGCGTCCGAGGCAATGGCCCTCATCGAGCGGACCGGTCAATGGCCGCTGCTGCCGGGACTGGCGTGCCAGAGTTTTCTCGGTGCCGTCTTGGTGTCCTCCCCCGGCGGTTTCAGGTCGGAGTACGGCGACATCCGGAAACCGGTGGGATGCACCAGTACCGGCCTGGCCATGACCGGTCGGGGTGAGCGGGCTTCAGCTGCTCCCTGGATGGCCTGCTCGGAGAAGTCGAGCGGGCCGGCGGAGCCTGACCGACTACCTGGCTGGGGTGAGGCAGGTGTCTGATCCATCAGATCGGTCACCGCGTCGAGTCCGGCAGAGTTCCATGCCTCGTACAACGTCGGCAGTTCCCATGCACCGGTCGCCCGCAACGAGATCCCGCGTGGGCCGGTCCGGCGTACCTCGCCGCGGATGACCAGCAGCCAGGAGTGGAAGACCGTTGCGGCATAGGCTCCTTGGGCGTCTTCGAAGAAGGTCGCATCCGCGCAGCCCGTACCGTCGTCGAGGGTCACGAAGACCACCCGACGTCCCGAGCGCACCGGCGGGGTCTGGGTGGCGACCTTCACCCCGGCCACCAGCACCTCGGATTTGCTCCGCACACCGAGCAGGTCCTTGGCCCGAACCATTCCCAGCGCCCCGAACAGCGGCGCGTAGAAGTCCACGACATGCCGGCTGGCATCCAGACCGAGCACCTCCAATTCCGCACTGACCCGCTCGGCGTCGGTCATCTCCGGCAGTCCGCCGGCCGAGCCGGCCAGCTCTTGGTCGCCAGGTAGGGGGAAGTCGAAGATCAGCTGGGTTCCTCCTGCAGCCGCCGACCGCCTCCGGCTTCTCGGGGTGAGCGTCCCGGTGGCCTTTCTGGCCCCACGCACCCATTGGTCGAGTTCCTTGGTCTGCAGGAGCAGGTCGCGTCGGTTCACCGTCCCCCGCCGGCGTACCGGACTGGCTTGGCCGATCCGGTAGAGCGAGTCGAATCCACCTGCCACGATCAACCGCTCCACGATCGGGCGGGACGCGCCCGCCCGATAGAAGAAGTCCGAGAGCGAGGCGTACGGCCGACCGGCCACGATGCCGGTCACCTCCGCGTCGTTGATGCCCTTCACGTCGGCCAGGGACAACCGGATGCCGTACCGGGTGGGATTGGGCATCCGAGCCGGGAGCCAGTCCGGTAGCGCCCAGTCGGTTTCCGGATCTGCTACTCGCTCCACCCGGTAGACGCCGTCGGAGATGTTCACGTCCAGGCCCAGGACCGGGATCCCGAAGTTGCGAGCGTCGTCCAGGATCAACCGCTTGGGATACATCCCCGGATCGTGGGTCAGCACTCCGGCGACAAAGGCCGCTGTGTGGTGCGCCTTGAGCCAGGCCGACTGGTAGGTCGGCAGCGCGAAAGCTGCGGCATGGGCCTTGCAGAATCCGAACGAGCCGAAGGCGGCCAGCACCTCCCAGATCCGTTCGGCATCCGGCACCGAATATCCGCGCTTGAGCGCGATCGGCATGAACCAGGCCTGCACCTCCGGGTGACCGTCCTTGTGCCCCAAAGCCCGACGTACCTCGTCGGCCTCGGCCAGGGTGACTCCGGTGA
>JACCUM010000448.1 GCA_013811805.1 Geodermatophilaceae bacterium
GTGCAGAGCCGGTCGTGGACCGCAGCCCAGAGTTTCTCTAGCGCCGCAGCGCGCAGCGTCGGTGGCAGCGGCCGGATCGCGGCCGGATCATGCTCGAGAGACACGCCGGTCACCAGAGGCTGCCCGCCCCGCTCACGTCGGGATCTCCGGCCAGCTGGCCCAATCTCCCCGGCGCACTGTGCGTCCCCGGCCCCAGCGCATCGGGCCCGTCAGTTTCGTCGGGGACTAGCGCGGCGCCCGTCCAGACGAAGCGCGCGGTGGTCACCGCGTCGTCGCTGTCCACGCCCCTGGTCAGCTGGTGCACGGCGATGCCGGGGAGTTCCAGGTAGGTGCACCACTCGTGGTCGGAGGTCAGCACCAGATCCAGGTTCAGGGCAGCGAGCAGGCCGAAGACCTGCCCCCGGTTGGGAGTGTCGACTCCGACGAACACCTCATCGAGCATGATCAGCCGGGGCGCCTCGGGCACCGACTCGTAGTAGGCACAGACCGCCGCGAACAACGGCAGGTGCAAGGCAATCGCCTTCTCGCCACCGGACAGCGCACCATGCAACCGCTTGGTCAGCTCCTGCCAGCCATTGCCGTCCCGGCGGTCGATCCGGACCAGGAACTGGTGCCAGGCGGTGTAGTCGAAGACCTCGGCGAGCTGTTGCTCCCAGCTGGCCGCGGTGTTGGCTGCCCGCGCCTCGTCGATCCGCTCCCGGAAGAAGACGTGCAGTGCGTCCCGGTCCTCATCGCGCAGCCGTACCGGATCCTTCAACAGCAGGTCGCGGGCCGCGGCCGTACCGGATGGAAGGCTCTTGTCGACCTGCCAGGTCAGCTTCACCGAGATGTTCGAGGCGGTGCGGACCTGCATGAGGTTGTGGTTCATCCGGTCGACAAGTTCGCCGGCCTGCCGGATCCGGGCGGCCAGATGGCGCCGGGTGTCGCCGGTCAGGGTCTTGTCGAACAGGTCGCGTTCGGCCGCGCTGATGTCGGCCTGGCCACGATCACGGTCGGCCCGGAGCCGGTCGAGCAGGGCTGCGACGGACAGCCGAGCACCGTCGATGCCGGCCGTGACGAGGTGTACGTCGTCATCGGTGTCGATCTCCAGTTCGGCGCGCTCGGCCAGCAGTTCGCGTACCTGGTGTACGGCCTCGGTGAGTCGAGCACCGGCATCGGCGACGTTCTTGCGCTCGTACGGGACGCCCGACCACACCGCGGCCAGGTTGCGCGCCGCATCCAGCGTGGCCCGTACGCCGTCGGTGCCGGTCAGCACGACCTCGGCCCCGGCGTCCTCGATCAGCACCGACCCGGCGAGCTGCCGGAATCGCCCGGCCGCACTGTCCCGCACGGCCAGCGCCTCGTCGCGCTTCTCGGCATCTGCCCGGCGCCGCTCCCGCAGCTCGCCGATCCGGTCGGCCAGGTCGGCGACCGAGCGTTGCAACGCAGCCGCAGATCGCTGCGCGTCGCCGTGGGCGGCGCGCTCCCGGTCGATCTCGGCGAGGAGCTCGAGGTAGGGCGCGGACACCGACCCCTCGACGGCTTCCAGTTGCACCTGTAACCGTCTCGCGTGCGCCTGCGCTTCGGTGGCCGACGCCTCCTCCTCGGTAGCCGCCTCGACGGCCCGCCGCGCGACATCGGTCAGCATGTCCGACCGGGCCTGGGCATGTCGGAGCTCGGAAAGTGCGTCCAGCCAACGGTCCCCCGCGGTCCGCAGCTCACCTAGGGTCCGCGAGAGCCGGGACAGGGCCTGCTCCTCGGCCGGTAACCCGTTGCTGGCCGCGACCGTGCTGAGCCGGCGCAAGGCAGCAGCGACCGCGGCCTCGGCCCCGGCGAGCCTGCCTCGCTGGGCAGACACCCGCTCCTTGGCTGCGGCCAGCCTGGTTTCGGACTCGCGGTAGCGAGCATCGGCGGCATTCAGGGCGTGATAGTCCGGGCGCGCCTGCTGTTCGGCGGCCACGGTGCGGCGGCGCTGGGTCAGGGCGTCGAGTTCGGCGTCGACCGCCGCGATCTCGGCTTCGATCTGGGCCAGTTGCGCCTCAAGTGCAGCGATCCTGGCCAACCGGGCGCGTTCGCGGGCGGTGGCCCCGATGTGGGCAGCCTGGCTCACCGACCAGCTTCCGGTCAGCTGAGCCAGTCGCCACCGGCCGTCGGCGCTGATCGCCGCGGTTCCGGCCGAAGGCAGCTGCAGCCCGTACCCGACGGAGGAAAGCAAGCGGGCGATCACGTCGGCCCCGACGGGCAGGTCAGGTTCGGCGACAAGTACCTCACCCAGCGTCCCGGGGCCCGGCGCCAGCCCGCTGACACCGCCGCCGGTCTCGGCGGGCGTGGCCGCTGCGATGGCGAAGATGTCGTGCCCGCCGTCGAGCAGCACCGCACCGGTCGGGGTCACCCAGGCATCGAGCAGCCCGCTGGCGTGCAGCGCCGCCTCGATGCCTGCCTGGGTGGGCTCATCCAGGCCGTCGGCGAACCGGACCAGCCGCCACAGCGGCGCCCCGGCCATGGCCTCCCGATCAGCAGTGCGGGTGGCCGGCGGGTCGGGGACCAGTTCGGTACGGGCCCGCCGGAGGGCAAGTTCGGCCTCGACCTCGGTCCGTACGCGGTTGTGCTCGTCCCGGACGGTACGGGCTGAAGTCTCTTGCCCCGCAATGCCTTCCCGGGCTCGCGATACGGCCGTGCCGACGATCTCACCGACCGCCGGCTCGGATGCGACCGCGCCGAGGAGGTCGGCACGATCCACCCGGATCTCGGTCAGCTGATCGGCCCAGGTTACGAGCCGGCGCTCCTGCTCGCCGAGCGCGGCGTCGTAGGCAAGTCCGGCTTCCGCCACGTCGACGACCGCCGATCCCTCCGCGTCAACTGCGGCCTGGACGTCATCCTCGGCCCGCTGCCGGTCACGTACGGCATCGGCGTGGGTACCCAGCGCCTGCCGGACGTCGTCAATCTGGTGCTCGCGGGAGTCGATCGCCGCGGCCAGCAG
>JACCUM010000456.1 GCA_013811805.1 Geodermatophilaceae bacterium
AACCTGGGTGGGGAAAGCTCGTGGCGTTACCCGTGGACAGTGCTGCCGGTGATTCCGGCCGTGGGTCATCCGTGCCGTCGTCCGGCACGTTCGTCGGATCGACGACTACCAGCGGCTGCTGCTGTCACCCCCTGACCGCTGTGATCACCCGGCCCGATCACCGACATCGCCTCACAGGAGCCACCCCCGCGCAGCCACAGGTGGTCAAGATCCATTCGTCGCCCGCTGGTCAATCTTCGGCCCGCCGTTGACAGGGGGATTGTGAGTGGGCTGTCGAGCTGCACCGGGCCACCCTGGACACTCGCAAGCGGGTGCTGGGCGCCGAGCACCCCGACACCCTGGATAGCGCCAACGACCTGGCCAACGTGTCGGCCCGGGTTCAATCCACAACGGGCCTCGGCCCGTCGAGCGCGAATTGCTGACTCCTGGCGGGGTTTCTGCGCAGGCAGGTCGCTTGAGCGTCAACCTTTGTACGGGGCTGATGGTGGTTGGTGTGGTGATCCGGCAGGATCTTTCCCATGGCTGTGTGGACGGTGAAGGGTGGGCGGCAAGGCGAGCGTGAATCGCGGCTTCTTGAGAATGGCCTGCTCGGCGGCGGATGGGAACTGCTGCCTTCTCTGGAACACGTCCACGATCGTCGAGCAGCTTGTGGCCATTTACGCCGTGGCGTACCCGGACTTCCCGGCGAAGACCGCGTCGAACTATGTCGGGCAACTTTGGTCCCTGCTGCACCGAATGCAGATCGGGGAGCTTGTCGTGCTCCCGCTCAAGACCACCGACACGATCGCAGTTGGAAGAGTCAGCGGCCCGTACGAGCACCGATCTGATCTCGGACCGGACCTCAGCCATGTCCGTCCGGTGGATTGGCAGCGTACGGATGTGCCTCGTGACGCCTTTGACCAGGACCTTCTCTACTCATTCGGCGCCTTCCTCACCTTCGGGCAAGTCCGCCGAGACAACGCCGAAAAGCGAATCCTCGCGGCGCTCGCGGTCGACGTGGACGCTGACAGCATTCTTCCGCTGTCGACAAAGATGGACTCGAAGCGGCTGACGTGGAGGCCGCACCCGACATCGCCGACCTCGGCCGCGAGCAGGACCGTCAGTTGGTCGCACGGCGACTTCTTGGGCACGACCTCACAGATCTCGTTGCGGAGGTACTGCAGGCTCAAGGATTCGCTGGCGTCAGCCCAAGCCCGCCTGGCGCCGACCGCGGCGTCGATATTCTCGCCGGCCTCGGACCGCTCGGCATGGACGCCCCACGCTTAGCCGTACAGGTCAAGACTGGGCAGGCCGGCGTCGAGGAGTTGCGCCAGCTGCGCGGCACGATGGCACATTTCAGCGCAGAGCAAGGTCTGCTCGTGGCTTGGGGTGGCTTCAAAGGCGCAGTCCGAGCAGAAGCGCGGACTAGCCACTTCTCGGTCCGGCTCTGGGATGCACAGCAACTCCTGGACCAAGTCTTCGATCACTACGACAAGCTCACGCCCGAGCTTCGTAGCAAACTGCCGCTCACTCGCATATGGGCTCTGGCCTCGACCGACACGCCATAGTCGCTTTTCGCGCGGGCACTAGCGTCGGTGATCAGCTAGTCGGCGCCCTGAACTGCGGAGTCACCCAGATCGCCGCTGCCTGCCGAACGCATGCCGACCACACGGATCCTGATTTCAGGCCCCTCGATCACCACCGAGTGGTTCTTATGCTGTGACGTTAGGTCCACTGTTTCCCCTGGTGAGCGCGTTGTGCGGAACCGCTGCCAAGATCCACACCATAGGTTTCCCACACTAAACGCCCCGCCGCATCGAACCTATGGCGTCGTCGAGCGCGTCGGCTGCCTGTCGGCCGTCGGCCCGCTTGTCCATGTAGACGTGCTGCGTGATCGACGGTCGGGAGTGCCCACTGTGGCCGGCGATGGCCCGAGCGGTGAGTCCGGCGTGGTCCAGGACCGTGATCGCCGTCTTGTGGAACACATGCGAGGTGACCCAGCCGTGGCCGGCGCGAGCGAACGCCTCCCGGAGCCGGCCGGCCGTGTTGTGCGAGTCGCGCCATCCACCCTGCGTGTTGGGGAAGATCACCGCGTCTTCCGCCGCGTCCCTGACCCCGCGCTCGATCAGGAGCTTGACGAGGAAGCCGGGCAGCGGCAGAACCCGCCGTGACGAGAACGTCTTGCCGTGGTGCCGGACCAGGCCGACCCCGCGGACCCGAACAAGGTTCGCCGTAGTCGTGATCGTCTCCGCATCCCAGTCGACGGAGGTCGAGCACCTGACCCACCGGCAACCAGTCGATACGCGCCGCTTCCTCGGCGTCCGTCGGCCCGCCGACCAACTCGGCGCCGTGGCCGATGTAGACCTCATGGGGGGTGTCGACCATGCCGGGCATCGGCTGGAACGACACGAGGTGAGCGAGAGGCCGGGGCCGCCAGCCGGTTTCCTCCTCCACCTCTCGCCGAGCCGTGGCCTCCCCGTCCTCCCCGGCTTCGACGATCCCGCCGGGCAGTTCCCAACCCCACTCGTCGGTGGCGAAGCGGTGCCGCCACATCATCAGCACCCGATCCTGGTCATCGAGCACGACAGCCAGCGCCACCCGTTGCAGCCGGACCACGTGATGCTCGGACCGCTCGCCCTCCGGGGGCTGGACATCGACCAGCGTCAGCCTGACCCAGGGGTTCTCGTATACCGCTCACCGTGGATCGTCCAGCGCAGTTCGTCGGGGCGGTCGACATCCACAAGGCCCACGCTACCGCTGTGTCTCGACGGCAGAGACGAATGCCGCCGCACCGCCGCGGGCGCTCCTCTCTCTGTGTCGAGTTCAGATGATGCTGACGGTGTGGCTCCAGATGATGGGTGCCCGCTCGCGATGTCTCGCTCAGATAATGGCGGCGCGTCAGAGGAATGTGATCGCGTGGCGATGTTGCAGCTCGTCGAGGTCGACATGTGCACTGTCCATGTCTCGGAAGAAGTTCTCCAGGCCAGCCGGTACGGCGATGATGAGCTTGCGTCCCGGCTCGTCCCCGAGTTGGTAAGCATGCGGAACGCCCTGAGGCAAGTACACGAAGCTTCCGGCTCCAGCCTCGAACGTGTCTAAGCCGCAGGTCACCGTGTACCGACCAGCCAGGACGTAGAAGCACTCATCGGACTGATGGTGGACGTGGAGGGGCACCGAGTCCCCAGCAGGTGCGGTGCTGTGAATCGCTGAGAGCCGGCCGACGGTCTGGGGCCCGCCGACTAGCAGTTCGCCACCTGCTGCGGGGAGCGGCTCCCCGCTTTGGGAGTCGATGCACAGTCCGCGAGGCTCGTTTGAACTCATGACCGCGCAGTGTCCTACGAACCTTCGATAGACGCAGCCGAGTGAACGTTCTGCTCTTCCCCTTCGCTCCTCTCTAGCCCCGGGAGGACTTTCTGTACGTCTTCAAGCCGGCCCTGGCGGGCCGGGCGCAGCCCTCCTGCGCGCTCGGCCCTTGCCGCTCCGCTCACGGGCCGGCGCGCCCGGGCTGCGCAAGAGCCCACGGACCGGCACGAGACGACCGAAGATCACCCGAGCCA
>JACCUM010000490.1 GCA_013811805.1 Geodermatophilaceae bacterium
CCTGCTCGGCAAGGAAGGGCAAAGCGAGATCCCAGGTCGCCGACTGCGACGCGACGCCATGGATCAGCAGGACCAGTGGACCGTCGTCCGGACCGGCCTCGCGGTAGGCGATCCGGGTCCCGTGTACCAGAACGGACTTCACGTCAGCCAACTGCCGCCTCCACGGCAAAGAGAATAGGCATGCGGCTGCAGGCTTCGCCCTACTAGCTTTCGGGCCATGAACCTCGGCCTTTTTGGAATCAACATGGGGCCCTCGCCCGGGAACCTGAGCGGGCCGTGGAGGCGGCGCGTTCCGCCGAGTCGGCGGGCTGGGAAAGCGTGTGGACCGGCGAGCACTTCGCCCTTCCGGACCCGGCCATCCCCGGCTCCCCGGTCTCGCCGGACACCGCGATACTCGAGCCGTTCGTGGCGCTGGCGCACATCGCGGCGCACACGACAACCCTGTTGCTGGGCACCGGAGTGACGGTGCTGCCGCTCTACCAACCGTTGGCCCTGGCCAAGCAGGTCGCCTCGCTGGACCGGGTGTCGAGTGGGCGCGTGCTGTTCGGAGTCGGCGCAGGCTACTTCGAACCCGAGTTCGCCGCCTTCGGTATCGCGCTGGACTCTCGAGCGTCGAGGGTTGACGAGATGCTCGAGACACTGCCGGCTCTGTGGTCACAACAGAGCCCCACCAGCACGTTTCAAGGGCGGACCCTCAGTGGCCTGCGCGCCGAGCCTCGACCAACGCGGGCGGGCGGGCCGCCGGTACACATCGGAGGGCACGGTGCGGCAGCCGCCCGCCGGACGGTCACCCACGGCAGGGGCTGGTACGGGTGGTCGATGGGCCCGGACAAGGCCGCGGCCGCGATCGCCCGACTGCGCGAGGCCCAGGCCCGGTACGAGCGACCGCCCGACCTGGGAGAGTTGGAGATCTCGATCACGCCGCCGCATCGAATGCCGCTCGATGCCGAACTCGTGTCCAGGTACGCCGATCTGGGGGTGACCCGGTTGATCCTGCTGGCGCCTGGCGAAAGCCACGAACACCAGGACGAGTTGCTGGCCTTTGTCGCCGCAGCCCCGCAGACTCTGCTGCTCTGAACGCGCCGGCAACGGTCGGTTGGGGCGGCGCAGACCGTACGATCACGCGACGATGACCGAGGCCGTGGCGCCGATCCGAGTGCTGCTCGCAGAGGACAGCTACGTCGTACGGGAGGGTGTCCGCGCACTCCTCGAGACCCAGGACAGCTTGGAACTGGTTGGCATCTGCGGCGATTTGCCGGGTTTGATGGCCGCCGTCGAGGAGCACCGCCCGGACGTGGTGCTCACCGACATCCGGATGCCACCGACACAGACCGACGAAGGTGTCCGCGCCGCGCAGTGGATGCGCCGCAACCACCCGGAGATCGGGGTGGTCGTGTTGTCCCAATACGTCGAAGCGGACTACGCCGTGCGGCTGTTCGAGCACGGTTCCGGCGGGCGGGCCTACCTGCTCAAGGAGCGGATCGGTGACGTCGAGGATCTGGTCGAGGCGATCCAGCAGGTACACCGTGGTGGCTCGGTCGTGGATCGAGCAGTGGTCGATGCGTTGATCACCGCCCGGGCGAGGGAGCATTCACCCGTCGACGACCTCACCCCCCGCGAGCAGGAGGTGCTCTCACACATCGCCCGCGGCAGCAACAACAAGGCGATCGCCGAGCAGCTCGTACTCTCGCCGCGCGCTATCGAGAAACACATCAACGTGATCTTCGCCAAGCTCGGCCTGGCCGACGAACCGGACAGCCACCACCGGGTACGCGCGGTGCTGCTCTACATCGCGGCCACCAGCGCGGACCGGCCCTGATGTCGCAGGTGTGCAGACACCACCCGGGCCCAGGTGCCCCCACGGTTCCGCCGCAGCATCGGCCGGGACATGATCGACTGTGATGCCTGTGACCGTGCTCATCGTCGACGACCAGGTCCCATTCCGGGACGTGGCTCGAATGGTCGTGGACATGACCGACGGGTTCGAGGTCGTAGGCGAGGCCAATGGTGGTACGAGCGGCGTCGCGGCAGCCTCCGAACTGCGCCCCGCGCTGGTGTTGATGGACATGAACATGCCCGACATCGACGGGTTCGAGGCCACCCGGCGGATTCGGGCCGACCAGCCGGAGACCCGAGTGCTGATGCTCTCGACGCACGACCCGGCCGACTACCGCGACCAGGCGCTGGAAGCCGGCGCCTTCGACTTCATGACGAAGTCCGATTTCGACCCGTTCGTCCTGGAAGAAGCGTGGGCGGCCAACGCTGCTGAGAACTGACCCACCAGTCACAATCTTGGGCGGTTTTGACGCAAACC
>JACCUM010000357.1 GCA_013811805.1 Geodermatophilaceae bacterium
TCGGCTCGCAGCCGCTCGATTTCGCCCGGTCACAGAGAGCACCACTCCCGGCCGTCCGACGGGGCGCTCCGTGGTTCACTTCGCCCAGGAATGGGTCGACGCGGGCGAGGACCGGCATGCTGACTTCGAGATCAGGCCGCTCACGCCACCGAGATGGGAGGCGTTCGCGGTGCTGGCCGAGACGCACAACGGCGTGTGGGGCGGGTGTTGGTGCACTTGGTTTCACCCGGCGTCCCCGGAGAAGAGGCAGAGCCCGGCGGGGCAACAGAAACCTGAAGCGCCGGCTGGTCGAGGACGGCCGGGCGCACGCCGCCCTGGTCTGCGACGGCGACGTAGCGGTGGGGTGGTGCGAGTACGGCACGCCGGAGGAGCTGCCGAACATCTATCACCCGGCGCCGTACGAGAAGGAGCAGGACCTGATTGCGACTACCGGCTCACCTGCTTCTTCATCGACCGCAACCACCGCCGCCAGGGCGTCTCGGCGGCCGCGCTCCGCGGGGCGCTGGACCTCATCGCGCAGGCCGGGTGCGGCATGGTCGAGGGCTACCCGAGGGACAACCCAGGGCAAGAAGATCTCGGCGTCCTCCCACTAGAACGGCACCCGCGGCCCGTTCGAGAAGGCGGGTTCGAGTTCGTGCGCAGCAATGGCACGTACAACTGCGTCATGCGAGCGACGGTCGAGCCCACTTGACCGGGCGGGCTTGGTCTCGCCCCACGGAATCGCGCCAACAGGATTATCAATTGTCATTTCATCCCTCGCCGGACACAACGATCAGCGCGCCATGTCAACGAACCGGCTGTAGTGCCCCTGGAAGGCGACGGTCACCGTGCCGGTCGGGCCGTTGCGGTGCTTGACCACGAGCAGGTCCGCCTCCCCGGCTCGCGGGGACTCGGGTTCGTAGAAGTCCTCCCGGTGGATCAGCAGCACGACATCGGCATCCTGTTCCAGCGAGTTGTGTACGGAGACGCCGTTGGCGACGAAGTTGTGGGTACCAGGGACGGTGGCGTCGTACGTCTCCTGCTCGCCGAGCGAGGTGATCTCGGCGACCGCGTCCCAGAAGATGTCGTTGGTCGCGACGATCTCGATGGCGGCGTCGTTCAGGACCGCGGCCACGGAGCCGAGCCGCTCGCCGCTGCGGGCCGGCATGGGCGGCGACGAGAGCCTGGGTGAAGTCTGGAGGGATACAACAGCGGCACGCTGCGGGGGTGCCTGCGCGTGCAGCACTCCGCGGACCCGGGTCCAGATTTCGTCCGGGATCGTGCTGGGCTCGGTGTGGCTGGTGACTGCCCGCAGCCGCTCGGCGAACTCGGCGGCGGCAGCACGGCGCGGACCACTGATCCCGATCTCGTCGAGGAACCGCTGTTGCTGCTCGGCACCCGAGACTGACAGCCGCCACTCACCCGAGCGACAATCAGGGGGCGCCTCGATACGTGTCATTACGTTGCAGCGCAACAGCAGTCGAGCCAGATCGTCCACGACGCGGCGATGCGCGGAGTCGAACCCGAGCCGACAGGCACCGGATGACTCGTCCCATGCAATGACCCCGCGGGCACCCCACACGAGGTGCAGGAACAGCCGAACATGGCCGGTACCGAACGAGAACACCTCGGCCGGAACATGTGAAAATGGTTCCGCGGAACCGTCGCCCAACCCGACGGCGCGAGCCAACTCGGCAACCCGCCCATTCGAACTCGCCTCCAGATGCAGCGGTGCGCCGACGTGGCGGGGGACGCCGACGCGGCTGCCGACGGTCAGTTCGCGCAGCGGAATCCATCCGTCCATGGTGAGGAACGGATGATTCGCGGTGGCCTCGATCTCACGTCCGGAGGTCAGCCGCAGCCGGAACACCTCCTTGATTCCCGACGAGAACGCGTGCGCCATGGCCTTGGGGACCAGTCGCAGCCGGTCATCGAGGGACCAGACCGGGATGTCACGCTCACCGGAGGCGAACAGCGACCCGATCGTCACCTCGGCACCGGTGTCCGCGCGCAGGATTCGCGTCGAAGCCGGCAGACATCCCGATTCGCGGAGGTCGGACAGCATCGGCTTCTTGTCCTGGCGCTGCTCGGGGCCACGGTTGAGTTGGCAGACCGCGATCACCGGGACGTCGAGTTCCTTGGCCAGCAGCTTGAGCTGGCGGGAGAACTCCGAGACCTCCTGCTGCCGGGATTCGACCTTGCGGCCACTGGTCATCAGCTGCAGGTAGTCCACGATCACCAGCCGCAGGTCGTGGCGCTGTTTGAGCCGCCGGGACTTGGCCCTGATCTCCATCATCGTGAGGTTCGGCGAGTCGTCGATGTAGAGCGGCGCGTCGGCGACCTCACCCATCCGCCGGCCCAGCTTGGTCCAGTCGTCGTCGTTCATGTGACCCGAGCGCATGTGGTGCAGCGGAACCTTCGCCTCGGCCGAGAGCAGCCGCATGGTGATCTCGGACTTGCTCATCTCGAGCGAGAAGATCACCGAGGTCATCGCGTTCTTGATGGAGCAGTTGCGGGCGATGTCCAGCGCAAGGGTCGAGTTGTGCGTCGGGATCATCGCCTCGCTGGCCAGATACATGTGGTCGTCGTTGTCCACCTGCACGCACCGCACCGCCACGCTCGGGACCTCGCGTACATCGACGATGTCGAGTTCGGCCCGAGCCGCGTCAGACCGTACGAACGAGACCCGGTACGGCGCCTCCGGGCAATCCTCGCGGTGCCCGCTCACCTCCGACGGGTTCACCGGCAGGTAGCCATTGCTGATGACCAGATCGACCACGTCAGCTGCCAGCCGGAGCTCGGTGAAAGCCAGATGCACCCCCGTAGCGCCGGGCTCAATCTTCTGGGCGTCCAACACGCCGGACAGCAACTCGTGACGCTGCTCGGCCGAGGACCGCAGATACTCCGGCGGTATCCCCTGCGCGGCTCCAGCTCCGACGCTCAGACCCAGCACGTACGGCCGGACCGGCATGGCTACCTCAGGCAACTGCAACGCAGCAGCCACCGCGATCGCGTGCCGAACCTGGCCCGGTGCGCCGCAGTTGGCCAGCGCGCCGATCTCGAAGGTCGTGACGATCTGGCGGGACCCGTCGACCGGCGTTCCGCCCAGGATCGCCTCGGCCGCCGCGGCGCCGTAAAGCGCCACCGACCCGTCCGGAAGCGGCTGCCGATCGCCGACTCGGTGCGCGCTCGAGAGGTATTCGGCTGGCTCGTCCACCCGGATCGTGGTACGCCACTGGTGGTCGGCATCCGCGGTGATCACCGTACCGTCGGAGAACTCGACCTCGAAGCACGGCCGGTCGACCATCACCTCCGTGGCCGCGACGACCCGGGTCGGCCGCCCGTCGGCACCGAGCAGCCAGTCGCCCACCGCAACAGCGCCCATGCTCGTCCAGCCGGTGGGGGTGGGCAGCGCGGTGTCCAGGGCGAGTGCCTTTCCGAGGGCCGGCCGCGCGGCGACCAGCACGAGCTGGCCGGGATGCAGGCCATGGGTCTTCTCGTCCAGCTCCTCGAAGCCGGTCTTCACCCCGAGCGACACCCCACCGCGCGAGGAGATGGCGTCGATCTCGTCCATCGTGCCCTGCAGCAGCTTCTCCAGAACCACGTAGTCCTCAGACATCCGCCGCTCGGTGACGTCGTAGACCTCGGCCTGGGCTCGATCGACGATCTCGTCGACCTCCCCGCCGCGACCCGAGGCGGCGCCGTACCCGAGTTGCACGATCCGGGTCCCGGCCTCGACTAGCCGACGCAGGATCGCCCGCTCGGCGACGATCGTCGCGTAGTAGCCGGCATTTGCGGCAGTGGGCACCGACGAGATCAGCGTGTGCAGGTACGGCGCTCCGCCAACCCGCAGCAGGTTTCCGGACTTGGTCAGCGCCGAGGAGACGGTGACCGGATCGGCCGGCTCGCCGCGGGAGTAGAGGTCGATGATCGTGTCGTAGACCAGTTGGTGTGCGGGACGATAGAAGTCCCCGCCGCGGACGGTCTCGATGACATCGGCGATCGCGTCCTTGGACAGCAGCATGCCGCCGAGCACCGACTGCTCGGCGGCGAAGTCCTGGGGCGGTTGACGGTCGAACTCGGGCGAGCTCGTCCGTTCCAGGTCATCAGCGACCGCCACCGCTTCGACCCCCTCTGACCCAGCGCACCAGGTCTCCGTCGGAAAGAAAGCTTCGAACACACGTTCTACCGCGAGGGTCGGACGGTCTGGTTTCCCGAGCTGGTGCAACCACCTTGTCGCGGCGAACCAAAGGCTAGGGCTGGCCCGGCTCGAGTCCTAACCTCGCTGTGCACACAGCTGAGGACAAACTGTGCGAAACGCCGCATGCCTCCTTTGTGGATCCTGTGGACGGAATGGGGAATTGCAGGAGCTCGGAGGATGCGGGCCGGTCAGCCCGCCTGATGCCCGTCAACGGCCTGTGGACAGAAGAAAGTTCCGGCCGGAGCGGATCGCCAAGGACCGTCGGCTGCACGCTGTCCGGGCCACCTGCAGGACATGGCCCGAGATCGAGGGGCAGCGCGAAGCTCCCTCGTTGCGGCACAGCGAACCATGCGCTACCCGCAACAGCGCTACTCGCATGCCCGGATTGCGCTGCTGATTGACAATGAGCGCCCTTGGGCTGCGGTAGACGCGGGGTGGGCGATGGCTTCGAGACCCAGTTAGTACGGGTGGCCCAACTCGAGCGTCCCGATGCGGGCGTGCACGCGAGCCGCCGACGCGAGCCCTCGGTCTTTGGTGGCTAGAGTCTCGCCGAGGTCCTCGGCCAAGGCGACGAACAGTGCGTCTGCTGCGGTCATGTTCTCGCGCAGTTCCCATGCGCGGCCTCGCAGCGGAAGCGCGCCGAAGAACTCGATGGGCAGGTCCCCGAGATCAGCGATGGCACAGCGGGCTCGCTCTGGGTCGAGCATCTCCCGGCGCACGTCTCGTCGCAGGACAGCGACGACCTCGAAGATGAGCAGGTCGGGAGCCGCAACCGTGCCCTCGCGGGAAAGTAGCTCTTCGACCTCTGCGGCTACGCCGTCACCGAGCAGGAAGTCGATGACCACCGAGCTGTCGAGGACCGTCACTCGCCGCGGTCGCGCAACCGCCGCACCGCACTGGTGCTCGACTCTTTGCGCGTAACGACACCCCGTGCCCGAATGCGAGCAGCGAGTTCCTCCGGCGTCGGGCGGTCGGCCGTGCGCTCGAGCACCGTTCTGAGATATTCCGAGAAGGACATCCCCGCAGCCGCGGCGCGGGCTTTCAGCGCCCGATGCACCGGCTCGGGGACATCACGGATCTGTACGAGCACTCCCATATGTCATGTATGCTACCATACGAACCACATTGATCTGCAGTTCATAGCGTGACGGCGTCCAGGGCCGAACAAAGCCCGTAATGGAGCCGGGCAGCTGAGCGGGTCTGCGGTGAGCAATGGCATCGATCAGTATTCGCGATTTGGACGACGGGGTACGCGACCGGCTGCGGAGCCGATCGGCGGCCAACGGTTGATCGATGGAGGCCGAGATCAGGGCGATCCTGGCCGAGGCAGTCGGGGCCCCGGATCCCAACGTCGGATTGTTCGGGACGCTGTTGGATCGAATGGCGCAGGTCGACGGCGTCGAACCCGAACTCCCCCAGCGACAGGAGCGTGCGCGCGCAGTTGATCTGTCGAGGTGATCGTCCTCGACACGAACGCGGCTTCGGAGCTGATGCGGCCTCGCCGTGGAAGGCAGTCGTCGCCAGGGTGCGGGCCGCGCCCGCGTCGCGTCGGGGACGTAACCGACGGTAAGAAACTCGAATGCTCAGCCTCGGCTTGTCCGCACAAGCTCGTTGGCCGCGCCGGCCAATCGCGCGGAGAGTGCGGGGTCGACAAGTTCGGCCTCGTCGAGCAGAGCCTTGGTAGCGCCAGCGAAGGCACGGCAAAGCTCGCCGCACTCGTGTGTGTACGAGGGTCCCGGCTAGCCGTTCGGTGACTTCGTCTGGCAGATCATCGATGCCCCGGCCCTCGTGCGTCGGTAACCCGTGGCGGAGGCAGACCAGCGAGAGGACTTGGTCGCGAAGACCATTGAGCATGTACACGGCTTGCCACCTACGGCCCCTGGCGATGCTCGAACGCGCGTGCATCGCGTAGAGCCAACCCATCCCGATCAGCGCATCCGGCGAGCTAACCGGCTCATTCGACTCCCCGAACAGGAGACGAAACGATGAACTCGACGCCGCGAAGTCTTCCGATCGCCAGAACGACACATCCACCTGAAGCGATGTGGACAGCAGGAATACACGAAAAGCGTGCCCCCGATCAAATGTCGAGATGGTGCACCGCGCCGTAGTCCGCGTACATGCGTGCGGTCCAGTCGTCGGCGATCTCCGCCGGTTCTACGTCGCCGGCAAGCCGTACGGCGAGGTCGATGTCGGACCATTGGTCCTCACGGCCCGCCGCGGCAGAGCCGACGAGAGCCGCAGCTGTGATGCGCACATCAGCGCGAGCATCGGCGATCAGGCCATCCCGGACACCCGAGCGCTGCGCGGCGGTATACACAGCCCGATCGTAGGTTGGACATCCAGACCACAAGCTCGCCGTGAATCAGCGGATCCACTTGTTCGGCCAGGGAAGCAATGCTCGGCGATCCCTAGAGTGCGGTGATGATCAGGAAAGCGCCGTCCGAAGGGTGACTGCCATGAATTCTGGGTACATCGACGGCGAAACGTCGGCCATTCTCGGCGACAGGACACTGCCGCCCGGATTCCACCATCCGCATGCCTCCGAGCAGGCCCGACTCATCGCTGAGCAGGGCACGATCCTGCGCGCGCAGGTCGGCTCCGGCGTCCACGGGACGTCAGTCAGCGGCCAGGACGACCGGGACGAGATGGGGATCTGCCTCGAACCACCGGAGTACGTCACCGGCATCGCTCGGGTGCCCGCAGGAGTCAACGCCGAGACCGCGATGGTCGAGTTCGAGCAGTACCAACGCCACACGGTCTGGGATCAGCCCGGCGGCATAGCCAACCGCTCCGGCGTTGGCGATCTGGATGTCGTCATCTACTCCGCCCGAAAATGGGCGCGGCTCGCGTTGGGCGGCAACCCGACGGTGCTGCTGCTGTTGTTCGTCCCTGCCAACGAGGTCGTCTACCGGAACACGGCAGGCGCGGAGCTGACCGCAAACGCTCACCAGTTCGTCTCGCAGCTGGCCGCTGGCCGGTTCCTCGGCTATCTCGGCGCCCAGCGCCGCGCGATGACGGGGCAGTCGGGCGCGCACACTAACCGTCCCGAGCTCGTGGCCGAGCACGGCTACGACACCAAGTACGCGATGCACGCGTTGCGACTAGGTGTACAAGGCATCGAGCTGCTCAGCACCGGCCGGATAACGCTGCCAGTGCCTGAGCCCGAGCGCGAGCACCTGAGATCGATCCGCCGCGGCGAAGTCGCGCTGGACGACGTCGTCGCGGCCATCGATGACGTTGAGCAGAAGCTCGTGAACCTCAAGGCGAAGTCCGCTGTCCCCGCCGAACCGAACCGCGAATGGGTCAACGCATGGCTGCACCGGTCGTACCAGACGTACTGGGACGGTCGAAGCTCCGTGTCATCGCTTGACGACTGAGAATCCGACGTGCCGTCATGTGACGGTTTCGGAGAAGCGCCTCCCGCGAGTCACTCCAGCTGAGCGAGGAACGGGTCCACCACGTCGCGGAACGCGGCTGGTTGCTCGACCCACGGATTGTGGCCGGCGTGCTCGATCACCGCGGCGCGCCCGTTGGGGAACAGGTCGGCTACCGCAACGACAGGATCCACGCCGATTGTGACGTCCTGGGCGCCGGCGATGACCAGGGTTGGTGCGGGCACATTGCGCAGTCGGTCCGGCAGGTCAGTGGGGGCATCGCCGCTGAGGAAGGCCCTGGCGGCGGCCA
>JACCUM010000499.1 GCA_013811805.1 Geodermatophilaceae bacterium
GATCGGCCTGGCCACGGTGTGGCTCAAGGTGCCCCTGGGTCCCTTGACGGTGACCGTGGCGCCGTCGATGGCGACATCGACGCCGCCGGGGACGGGTACCGGAAGCTTTCCGATTCGAGACATCGAAACCCCTACCAGACGTAGGCGAGGACTTCCCCGCCTACTTTCTGCTTGGTCGCCTGCTTGTCGGTGAGCAATCCGGTCGACGTCGAGATGATCGCGACGCCGAGGCCACCGAGCACCTTGGGCAGCGAGGTGGCCTTGGCGTAGACCCGCAGGCCAGGCTTGGACACCCGGCGCAGACCGGCGATGCTGCGCTCACGGTTCGGCCCGTACTTGAGGTCGATCACCAACTCACGGCGAGTCGCGCCGTCCTGCTCGACCGAGTTCACCTTCCAGCCGGCGATGTAGCCCTGCTGCTCGAGGATCTCGGCGATGTGCGTCTTGATCTTCGACGAGGGCATCGCCGCGGAGTCGTGATAGGCGCTGTTGGCATTGCGCAGACGCGTCAGCATGTCCGCGATCGGATCAGTCATCATGAGCTTGTCGGTGCCTTTCTCGCCCGGTTCCGCGCGTGCGCGGCCTGGGCGAATTCGGGGAGGTCAAGCAGTGGGCGGGTCACCAGGAGGACTTCGTGATGCCGGGCAGTTCGCCGGCGTGGGCCATCTCCCGCAGGCAGATCCGGCACAGGCCGAACTTGCGGAAGACCGCGTGCGGCCGGCCGCACCGCTGACAGCGGGTGTACCCGCGGACCTTGAACTTGGGCTTGCGGTTCGCCTTGTTGACGAGCGCTTTCTTGGCCATGGCTGCGTTCTCCTGAATCAATCAGTACGGAACGGGAAGCCGAGCGCCTTGAGCAGCGCCCGCCCCTCGTCGTCGTTGCGCGCGGTCGTGACCAAAGTGATGTCCATGCCACGCTGGCGGTCGATCGAGTCCACGTTGATCTCGTGGAACATGGACTGCTCGGTCAATCCGAACGTGTAGTTGCCGTGCCCGTCGAACTGACGCGGCGAGAGCCCGCGGAAGTCGCGGATCCGGGGTAGGGCCAAGCTCAGGAGCCGGTCCAGGAACTCCCACATCCGGTCCCCGCGCAGGGTGACCTTGGCACCGATCGGCTGACCTTCACGCAGTTTGAACTGCGCGATGGACAGCCGGGCGCGGACGACCTGCGGCTTCTGACCGGTGATCGCGGTCAGGTCCCGTACGGCGCCGTCCATGAGCTTGGCGTCGCGGGCGGCCTCGCCCACCCCCATGTTGACCGAGATCTTCGTGACCCGAGGGATCTGCATGACGTTGGCCAGCCCGAACTTTTCGCGCAGCGCCGGGGCGATCTCCTCGCGGTAACGAGCCTTGAGCCGCGGGATGTCCCGCTGCCCGTTCGCGTCGTCCGAGGTTGTGTCTGTCGTCGTGGTCATGCTGATTGCCCCGCCTCGTGCGCTCCGCGCACCACTCGCTCCGCTCCGTTACTCCGGCTCGTGCGCTGCGCACACCGGCCGGTCCGCGCCTCCCTCGCTGGCGCTCGGTCGATGCTCCCGCCCTCTCGCCGATGCTCGTTCCTCGCTGCGATGCTCACTCGTTCTCGTCTCATGAGATGTCCTTCTTGCCGCGGCGCGAGGTACGCACCTTGTTGCCGTCCTCGTCGTGGCGGTAGCCGACCCGAGTTGCGGTGCCGTCGGAGTCGACGACCATCACGTTCGACACGTGGATGGGGGCTTCCTGGGTGAGGATGCCGCCCTGCTGGGAACCGCGCCGGCTCATGCTCATCTTGGTGTGCTTGCGAATCCGTGCGACACCTTCGACGACGACCTTGGAGGTCTCCGGAAAGGCCGCGATGACCTTGCCCTTGACGCCTTTGTCCTTGCCCGCCAGTACGACGACTGTGTCGCCCTTCTTGACCTTCATCGGGGGTGCCTTCTTCAGCGCAACCTTGGTCGGCTGACGCGTCTTGGCTCCTGACATCGCTTACAACACCTCCGGGGCGAGCGAGATGATCCGCATGAACTTCTTGTCGCG
>JACCUM010000502.1 GCA_013811805.1 Geodermatophilaceae bacterium
CCGGCGGGCCGAGCACTCGATCGCGTGGGACGACGGGTTGGGGATGTGGCTGGCCTTCGGGCACGCGGAGGCCAACGCCGTCCTGCGCCACCGCGACCTCGGCCGGATCTGGGCCGACCGGGTCCCGCTGTCCGGCTTCGAGTCGTTCAATCTGATCCACCGCAACGCCCTGCTCGAGATGGAGCCCCCGGAACACCCCCGGCTGCGGCGGCTGATCGCAACCGCGTTCGCCCGCGGACATGTCGAGCGGCTGCGCCTCCGGGTGGAGGAGCTGGCCTCCGGGCTGGTCGCCGACCTGCTCGAACAGGGCGCCGACGGCCGGGCCGTCGATCTGGTCCCGACCTACGCCGACGTGCTCCCGGTGGCCGTCATCGCCGAACTCCTCGGTGTACCCGAGGCCGACCGCCCGCTGCTGCGGCCGTGGTCGAACGCCATCGTCAAGATGTACGAGTACGACCGCCCGGCCGGCATCGAGTCCACTGCCGAGGCCGCCGCAGCCGAGTTCGTGGCCTACCTGCGCGAGTTGGCCACGCAGCGCCGTACCGCACCGCGTGAGGACCTGATCAGCCATCTGGTCTCGGTACGGGACACCGACGGCGACCGGCTCACCGAGGACGAACTGGTCACCACATGCATTCTGCTGCTCAACGCCGGGCACGAGGCGACGGTCAATGTCACCTGCAACGGGATGCTCGCACTGCTTGGGCATCCTGACGAGCTCGCCCGGCTCCGTCGGGAACCGTCACTGATTCCCACCGCGGTCGAGGAATTGATGCGCTACGACTCGCCGCTACAGCTTTTCGAGCGCACCGCCGTACGCGATGTGGAGGTCGGGGACGTGACCGTACGGGCGGGTCAGAAGGTGGCCGCGCTGCTCGGCTCGGCCAACCGCGACCCAGCGGTCTTCCCCGATCCGGACCGCCTCGTCCTGGACCGTACGGACAATTCGCACATCTCCTTCGGCGCGGGTATCCACTTCTGTATCGGGGCGCCGCTGGCCCGGGTCGAGTTACAGGAATCCTTCGCTGCGCTGCTCGCGGGCACGTCCACGATCGAGTTGGCCCGCGAACCGGTACGCCGCCCCCAATTCGTCCTACGGGGGCTGGCCGACCTCCCGGTCACCCTCACCTCGGCATGACCAGCTCCCCCATGTTTCTTTGACTCAAGGCCCCCTTGTGCCAATAGGTTTGGCACAAGGACCCCTTCAGTCCGAGATAATGCGGGCATGGTCGGCGAGCCGTACCCGGAGATCGAGCCGTACGACTCCGGCCTGTTGGCTGTCGGCGACGGTCACGAGATCTACTGGGAGACCAGTGGCAAGCCCGACGGCAAGCCGGCGGTGTTCCTGCACGGGGGTCCCGGCGGTGGCTCGAAGCCGGCGAACCGGCGGCTCTTCGACCCCGCCCGGTACCGCATCGTCGTGTTCGATCAGCGTGGCTGCGGGCGCAGCCGACCCCACGCGAGCCAGCCCAGTGCGGACCTGAGCACGAACACGACCTGGCATCTGGTCGCCGACATCGAGGCCCTGCGTGAGCACCTGGGGATCCAGCGCTGGCTGGTCCTCGGCGGCTCGTGGGGCTCGACCCTGGCACTGGCCTACGCCGAGACGCATCCGGACCGGGTCACCGAGCTGATCCTGCGCGGTGTTTTCACCCTGCGCCGGAACGAGCTCGACTGGTTCTACCAGGGTGGTGCCGCCGTGATCTTCCCCGAGCGCTGGCAGGACTTCCTCGCTCCGGTTGCGGCGGAGGATCGCGCTGATCTCATGAGCGCCTACCACCGGCTCCTCAACGATCCCGACCCAGCCGTGCATGGTCCCGCAGCCGTGTCGTGGAGCATCTGGGAAGCCTCGACGGTGACTCTGATCGAGGATCCTGACCTGCTCGAGGCCTACCAGGACCCGGCGTTCTCCCTTGCCTTCGCCCGCATCGAGAACCACTTCTTTGTGCATGACGGTTGGTTGGAAGAGGGTCAGCTGATCGCCAATGCCGGTGTGCTGCAGGATATTCCGGGCATCATCGTGCAGGGTCGCTACGACATGTGCACGCCGCCGATCACCGCCTGGGACCTGCACCAGGCCTGGCCCGCTGCTGAGTTGCTGATGGTCCCAGCGACCGGACATTCGGCCACCGAACCGGGCAACACCCGCTGCCTGGTCCTGGCCACCGACGAGTTCGCCGACCGGACAGCCGACTCGGGTTGACCAGCCGGCATGACACGCCAATTGCGCATCGAAGCACTATTGATCATCGGAACTGAGCCGGGTTGTCGGGCGTGGCGCGTCCATTAACCCCCTATAGTTCCGATGATCAAGTCGGAGGTGTCCGGGTCTAAACGACCTCCGGGCTGCGTCCGGTGTCACTGACCATCGGCTTGCCGGCCGAGGCCCACCCCTGCATCCCGTCGGCGACGTTGACCGCCGCGATCCCCTGCGCACTGAGGAATTCGGCCACCCGCGCAGATCGGCTTCCACTGCGGCAGATCACGTACAACGGATCGCCCTCGGGGATGTCGCTCAGTCGCCCGGTCACCGCTCCGATCGGGATGTGTACCGCCGTCTCTATATGCCCGGCCACCCATTCGGCAGGCTCGCGCACGTCGAGAACCACGGCGTCAGCCGGCAGGGCGGACGCGGGTTGTTCGGAGAGCTCTGGGTGCGGCATTCAAGAATCCTCACACGTCGCGCGCCAGCCCGCCCGGGCGCGGCGTGTCTGCGCTGGTGTCAGGATGGACACCATGACGAGCTACGACCTGGTGGTGCTCGGTGCCGGTGCTGCGGGGCTGGGAGCAGCCGCCGGTGCCCGGGCCATCGGCAAGTCGGTCGCCCTCGTCGAGATGGACAAGCCGGGTGGTGAATGCACGTACTCCGGCTGCATTCCGAGCAAGACCTTGATCGAGAGCGCGAGACGGGTTCGGGAAGCGCGCGACGGGACCTCGTACGGATTCCGATCCGTCGTCGAAGTCGACTTTCCGGCCGTGATGTCCAGAGTGCGTGCGGTGGTCTCCGCTGTTGCCCAAGACGAATCGCCGGACCGGTTGCGGCGGCAAGGCATCGACCTCTGGCCGGGGCGGGCACGGTTGCTCGGCGGCGGAGGGGTGCGCGTCGGGAGCAGCACCGTGCAGGCCGAACGCATCATCGTGGCCACCGGTGCCCAACCACGGATTCCGCAGTTGCCCGGTCTCGCCGCCGTCGACTACCTGACCAACAAGACACTCTTCGAGCTGACCGACTTACCGCCCCGACTGCTCGTGCTGGGCGGTGGCGTCACCGGATGCGAACTCGCACAAGCCTTCGCCCGGCTGGGCAGCGAGGTCACCTTGATCGACAGCATGCCTCGCCTGCTTGCCGAAGAGGAACCCGAGGCCAGCACGGTCGTCGGTCAGGCGCTGGAGGCCAGCGGACTCCGATTGATGCTGGGCCGCAAGGTCGTTCGGGTTGACACAGGGCCCGTCGCTGTGCTCGACGAGGGGACGACAGTCACCGGCTCGCACCTGCTGCTCGCGGTGGGGCGAAACCCGCAGACCAGCGATCTCGGCCTGGACACCGTCGGAGTCGAACTCGGCGAAGCCGGCATCGTCAAGGTCGACGAGCACCTGTCCACCACCGCCGACGGGATTTTCGCCGCCGGGGACTGCGCCTGGCCGCTGCAGCTGACCCATGTGGGATACGAGCAGGGTCGGCTGGCCGCGCACAACGCCTTCGCCCCGCACAACCGGCCGGGACTGCTGGGCGGACGCCGGGAATGGGATCCGAGTGCCATCCCACGCGTCACCTTCACCGATCCCGAGGTCGCCCACGTCGGACTCACCGAGGCGCAAGCGTTCGCGGCGTACGGCGACTCCGCCCGGGTCGGGTACGTCAGCGATACCCATTCCGACCGCGCTCGCTGCGCCGGCCGTACCGAAGGATTCGTCAAACTGATCGCCGCCCCACCAAAGGTGTTGCGCAGCAAGCTGTTGGTCAAGCTCGTCGGAATGACAGCCGTCGGGCCGGTCGCGGGGGAACTCATCACCCAGGGGACGCTCGCCATGCGCGCCGGCGTCCTCGTGGGGCGGATCGCGCAGAGTGTGCACGCGTACCCGACCTGGTCCATGTCAGTGCGGATCGCGGCCGCGCAGTTCTTCGGCGGGTACGGCGGCCAGACGGCTCGACCGGCCAAGAACGCCGATGGCTGACCCGCAGCTTCCCAACCCGGTGTCTGTGCAGGATTCGACCGGCCCCCCAGGTGGTCCTCGAGGTGCGGCGGACCCGGCCGAGCCGGCGGGGCCAAAGTCGCCGGGGTCAGAGCTGACGGCATCCGGGCCGACGGGTTCCGGGCCCACGGCGTCCGAGGCCGCCGGTCCTCGTGAGCCGCAGTGGCGGGTGGCCTCCTCGGCGATCGGACTGTGGACGGTGCAGGAGATCATCGGGGCGCTGTTCCTGCTCATCCCGGCCATGGCCGCGTCGTTGTTCGTTCCGGACGCGGCACCGGGCTGGCTGGTCGTGGCCACGGACATCCTTCCCTGGGCATTGGCCGCCTTCTTCCTCGGCGCGGTCGTGGTGCTCCCGCGCTACAAGTACGCCGTACACCGGTGGGAGGTCACCCCCGACGGGATCTACACGCTCACCGGCTGGCTGTCCCGGACCTGGATCCTCGTGCCGATCAGCCGAATCCAGACCGTCGACGTCACACGTGGCCCGCTGCAGCGGATGTTCGGCCTGGCGACCGTGTCGGTACGTACCGCGTCGGCGCAGGGCAGCGTCGAGATCGAGCAGCTCGAGGCCTACACCGCGGCCCAGGTCGCCGATGATCTGTCCAAGCGGGCGAACCTCTACGACGACGACGCCACCTGACCACGATGCCAACTGAGCCGCCGCCCAGCGCACAGAGCGAGCCGAGTTCCTCGCAACGGGGGAAGATGGCTACGAACTCAACGTCGAAGGGTGCGCCTGATTCGGGTGCGGGTGGCGTTGCGGCCGCGGGCGTAGAGGGTGAGTCGGAACCGGCGCGTACCTCGGCCAAGGTGATCGCCATCCATGCGCTGACCATCCGCGGCCTGCGCGAGGCCATCCCCGGACTGGTCGCCGCCTTCGCCTGGCTTGGCTTCAGCGGAGGGGTGCGCTCGTTCGGAATCGCCGGCATCCTTCTGGCCGCGGCCGCCGCGCTCGTGGGCCTGGCCGCGTTGAGCTGGTACCGCTTCACGTACCAGGTCGCGAACCGGCAGCTGATCATCAGCCAAGGCATCTTCTCGCGGCGGGTCCGCACCATCCCGGTGGACCGGATCCGCGCCATCGACAGCCAGGTCGGCCCGTTGCACCGCCTCCTCGGACTTGCCCGACTCAAGATCGAGGCAGCTGCAGCGGGGACCGGCAACGAAGAGGCTGAGATAGATGGCCTGCCGACCGAGACCGCCGCGGCGTTACGCGGAGCTTTGCTGGGCGCCCGGCGG
>JACCUM010000512.1 GCA_013811805.1 Geodermatophilaceae bacterium
GTTCGGGCCGCTGAGGAGGCCTTCGACGTGGTACGGCCGGAAGCGGACGAATGCCGACTGCTTGTGGAACGGCTTGGCCGCGTCAGCGTCGATCGCATCCGGGTGGCCGCGATCGGCCGATCCGTAGGCGTAGGCCGCCGCCATCCGAGCCGATTCCCACACCGAACACGTGCACACGAACGGCGGCCGAGCCAGCCCGGTCGCCCACACCAAGCCCGGCGCAGCGATCGCAGCAGTTGAGTCCCGGGGAGTGGTGTATGGGCGGTAGGTAGTCGGGGGTCCCCCGG
Organism: Geodermatophilaceae bacterium; assembly: GCA_013811805.1. Lineage (GTDB taxonomy): Bacteria > Actinomycetota > Actinomycetes > Mycobacteriales > Geodermatophilaceae > JACCQS01. The sequence continues at coordinate 288 of JACCUM010000512.1, forward strand.
ACGCGACGGTCACCGCGTCAGCCTCATGGAGAAGTTCCAGCAACTACATGAGGAGAACACGGTGACAGTCCCTTCCACTTTGGACGCGGCCGGTTGGCTGCGCAACCATCTCGACGGCGATGACGGCGACACGGACCTGGCGAGGTCGATGTTGCAGGCCTTCGCGGAGGCGTTGATGTCGGCGGAGGCGTCGATGCGGTGCCAGGCCGCCTACGGGGAACGCAGCGAGGAACGCACGAACAGCCGCAACGGCTACCGGGACCGGCGGTGGGACACCCGGGTCGGCTCGATCGATCTGGCGGTCCCGAAGCTGCGTGAGGGTTCGTACTATCCGGCGTGGTTGTTGACGCATCGGCGCCGGGCCGAGCAGGCGTTGGCGTCGGTGATCGCCCAGGCCTACGTGGAGGGGGTGTCGACCCGCCGGGTCGATGATCTGGTGAAGGCGATGGGGATCGAGGGGATCTCCCGTTCGGAGGTGTCGCGTCTGGCCGGCGAGCTCGACGCCAAGGTGGCCGAGTTCCGGGAACGACCGTTGGATGCGGGCCCGTACCGGTATCTGTGGATCGACGCGTTGACCCAGAAGGTGCGCGAGGGGGGCCGGGTGCTCAACGTGTCGGCGGTGATCGCCACGGCGGTGAACGTGGAGGGCCGGCGGGAGATCGTCGGGTTCGACATCGTCACCACCGAGTCGACGGCGTCGTGGACGGCGTTCCTGCGTTCGCTGGTGGCTCGCGGCCTGTGCGGGGTCGAGCTGGTCATCTCCGACGCCCATGGCGGGATCAAGGCGGCGATTGCGGCGGTGCTCGGCGAGGCGTCATGGCAGCGGTGCCGGACTCACTTCATGGCCAACCTGGCCTCCAAGGTGCCCAAAGCGTCGTGGCCGATGATCGCCACCATGGTCCGCTCGATCTTCGAGCAACCCGACCGCGACACCACCTGGGGCCAGCTCGGTGACGTCGTCGACCGGCTCACCCAGGCCGGGTTCGTTGACACCGCCACTGCCGTGTTGGACGCCGCCGATGACATCTTGGCGTTCGCCGCGTTCCCGGTCGAGCACTGGCCCAAGATCCGCTCGAACAACCCGCAGGAACGGCTCAACAAGGAGATCCGCCGGCGCACCGACGTCGTGGGCATCTTCCCGAACCGGGCCGCCGTGGTCCGTCTCGTCGGTGCACTGCTCGCCGAGCAGACCGACGAGTGGGCCATCGCCCGGCGCTACATGACCGCCGAAACGCTCGGCAAGACCCGCCATCACGAGACATGCCCGACCGACCCGAGACCGGCGATCGAGGCCGCCACCGGCTGACCTCGCCCGCACCCCCGCCTCGTCGACCGGCGCCACCACCCGCCGTGGCATCGGACAGACGCGCACGCCCCGACGTCAACTATTCACTCTATGGCGGTGCTTGACAACAGCATCAATTCACGATATACAAGGACACGAGTCGAACGAGAAACGCAATCGGCTCCAGGTTGACGAGATGACCGTCGCAACCGACAGCCTCGTACACCACGCGATGGGACTCAACCCTTCGAGCCGGCGGCCGACCGCAACGGAACGCGACGGGTGGTCGATTCCAACGGCCTAGATGCTCAGGGCCGCAAGGTGAAGGGGCGATGGGTCGGCGCGATCGACCTCGGCCGAGGGCCTGACGGCAAGCGCGACCGGCGCAGGGTCGTTGGCACGACGAAGACCGAGGTGACGAAACGTCTGCGCGAATTGCGAATACAGGCCGCACGCGGAACCGACCTCGCCTTGCGGCCGCCGACCGTTGCTGAGCTCGTCCGCGAGTGGCGTCGCAAGGCCGCACCATTGAA
>JACCUM010000513.1 GCA_013811805.1 Geodermatophilaceae bacterium
GCTCTGGTGAGTGGTCGCTGAAAGCGCCCAGCTCGAACAGCGCGGCGCCGACGATGACCGCCGGGCTGCGTTCTCCAGCTATTCGACGGAACGACTGGTGCCGGTGAACGACGTCGACCATTGCGACCTCACCAGACCAATTCCCGAAGGAGCCGGGAGGTGCATCGACGCCATCACAGTTCGGGTCCTTGACGGTGACGACCATCGCCACCGCTGGTCCGTCGTACTCGAGCGAACGATCGGCCACCACTGCGGCGTACGCTCGCGTCCATGGAAGCGCCCCGGGAAAGGGATTTTCCACCTCGCACAACGCGACTGTCCCGGCATCGGTGTCCACATGACCGAGGACTCTGATCAGCACCTGCTTACGATCGCACAGAGCGGGACACAGGGGATCAGTGGGCGATTGCCGAACCCGATTCCTCACCTGAGAGTGGACGCGCCAGCCCCGGCCACAGTGACAGCACCGCGTCGCGAGCGGTGTGATCCTTGATCCGCTGCGCGTCCACCTCCCGAAATCTGTAGCCGGCGTCCGACGCCTTGCGCCGCAGAGTCGAATCGGCGATCGGACGCAGGCCGCGTTGGTACATCATCGTGATGATGGTTCGTGAATGCTTCCCTCGCCGAGCGACCCACACGTCCTCCACGAGGGCTGGAGGGTAAGCCGCCGTCTTGCCATCGCCATCGGTCCACCTCTGGATGACAACATCACCAGCGCGGAAGGAGGGACGAGCGTCCCAGACGATTGCGTCGAGCCGGTACGGCCCCGGATTCGTCGCACGCAGAGCTGACGAATGCTGCTTCAAGGCATCGTCAGCGAACTGCGGCCAATCGACCTCCTCAGTCCTGATGCACCACAGCTGCCAGCCATCGCCTGGCGGTATGGGAGCCCAATGCTCGGTGCGCGTTCTCCGCGGAACGTACCGGGGCGGTCGCCAGGATCTAGCGCAACGGTCCAGCCAATCGTCATCAACCGGCGCGACGCACAGCGAACTGACGAAGGTCTCAACTGACCGCACGCCACCACGCGTCGTGATCACAACGGCGGCTTCGTCCAAGTGGTGCATCGAGTGCGACGAGGCGTTGGCGGATCCCACCACGGCAACGTCGCCGAATACGAAAACCTTGGCATGGAGGCCCGCCCAACGGAATACGTCGACACCTCCAGTGAGGAACCGGCGAACCTCCTCGGGGTTCGTGACGCCAGCGGCGGCGCTGGCCGGGGTGCAGTCAGCGACGAGAACATTACCTGCGCCCATCGGCAACATGTCGTAGGCACCGCGGCCGACGTATGCCACCGCCGCCAGGCGGCTGCCGGCGTCTGCGACGCCACACAGCTCTGTGATGCGCGGCCACAGCTTCCGCCCCGTGAGCATCTCCACTCGTTGCTCCTGTCTCTCCGCTCACCGTCTTGGACCGTGAGCGTATGGCGTATGTTGAGCGCCACGCTGGATGACCACGGCTTGGCCTTCGTGGGTGAGGACGAGTTGATGGTCGCTGTGGCGTAGCCGTGGTCATCGTGGCGTGGAGGGGTGGTCAGGCTGGCGCTATTCGGCGGTGACCTCGGTGACGGCGGCGCGGGCGGAGGCTTCGTCGACGATGTTGCGTTTCCCGGCGTAGGCGGCGATGAGGGATTGCACGGCGAGGTTGTTCACGGCGCGGGGTAGCCCGCGGCTGACTTGGTGGATGAGGTCGATGGCGTCGTCGCCGAAGAGGGTGTCGGACCGCCCTGCGATGCCGAGGTGGTGGGCGATGTAGTGGCCGGTCTCTTCGAGGGTCATGCCGGGCATGGCGTAGCGCAGCGAAATGCGTTGATCGAGCGCGGCGAAGGTGCCGAGCTTGATGCGGCGGCGCAGGGTCGGTTGCCCGATGAGCAGACACGCGAACGGTGACCGGCTGTCCATCTCGGCGTTCAGCAACAGGCGGAGTTCCTCGAGTTGGTCGGGGCCGAGCAAATGGGCTTCATCACAGACGACCACGACGCGTTTGCCGCGTTCGTCGCGTTCGGTGGCGAGTGCGTCTTGGGCTTGAGGGATCAGCGAGGCCTTGTGGAACCGGGGGGTGCCGCCGAGCGCGGTGATGATCGCGGCGTAGAGCCCGCGGGCGCCGACGGCGGGGTTGCCGATGTAGATGATCGTGTGCCGGGACCCGTCGAGCCCAGCGAGCGCCGCCCGAGCCGCCACCGTCTTCCCGGCGCCGACCTCACCGGTCACCACCCCGAGGGCGTCTTCTTCGACACACCAGCCGATGCGGGCGACCGCTTCGCTGTGGGCCCCGGTGGTGGCGAGCATGGACGGGGCGAGGTCTTTGCTGAACGGCATGCGGGTGAAGCCCCAGTGGGCGCGTAGACGATCGATACTCATTGCTCTCTCTCCTCGATAGCGGTGACAGGTTTGGGCTTCGGGATCAGTTCGTCGGGCAGCGCGAGTTGATGGAACTCGATGCCGACCGCGGCGGCGAGGCCCTGATCACGTTGGGTCTCGACGAGGCGCAGGTAGTCGATCCCGGTGGACGCGACGGCCTCGGCGACGGGGTCGGGGCGCGCCGCGGGGTGGGAGTGGCGCTCGACGCGGTGCGCGATCGCGGGGCCCATGGGCCGGCCGTGGTGGCGCACATCGATGCGGGTGAGGTCGAACGGGTCGAACACCAACTCGACGCGTTGACCGACGAGGGCGGCGTCGACTTCGTAGTGGTTCGAGAACAACGACACGGTGCCGACCTTGGTTACGACCCTCCACTCCGACCACAGGAACGCTTCGTGGAGCTTGTCGGTCGTGGGGAGAACCACGACGCCCGGGTCGAACCGGTCGAGGGGCGCTTGGCCGGTCTCGGAATGAACGTGGCGGTGATACACGCCCTCGACCCACGCCGCGAACAACCGGTTCATCTCGCCGAGATCGGCCGGCGGGTGGGTGTCGATCTCGACCAGGAACTGATCACGGACCGTGCGGAAGAACCGCTCGATCTTCCCCCGACCCTCGGGCCGGCGCGGCGTGGAGTGCGTGAGGCGGATCCCGAGGACCGCGCAGGCCCGCAGGAACTGTTTCGACGCCATGGCGCTGCCGTTGTCCAAGTAGATCAAGGCGGGGATCCCGCGGGACGCGAGGCCGTGATGCAAGGCCGCTTCGAGCCGGACGGTGTCCTCGGAGTGACACCACCGATAGCCGGTCAACAAGCGGCTGTGGTCATCAATGAACGCCAACAAGTAGGCCTTGTGGCGCCCGATGACCGGGCCATGCAACGCGTCACCGGTCCAGAGCTCGTTGCTGACGGTCGCTTCGAACCGGCCGAACACCGCGGGTGGGGCGCCGTCGGGACGCCCGTTCAAGCCGCGCTCGGCGAACAGCCGTTGGATCGTGCGCCGCGACGGGGACCACCCCCGGTCGGCTTCGATGATCCGGCGGACCTGCGCCGCGGTGCGCGCCGGGCGTTCGCGTTTCAACGCGACAGCCAGATCCATGAACGACACCGGAATCTTCGCCTCCGCGTTGCGGGACTCGGGGACCAGCGCCACGAACCCGCCGGCCCGCCACGCCCGGATCCACCGATCAATCGTGGACCGCGACACCACCACCCGGTCCCCGTCCGGGCCCAGGTGATCCCGGGCCGCGAGATGACGAACGAGTTGGCCTCGTTCCGCCGCGGTCAACGCCGGGTCCGCCGCTTCACGGATCAGCGAATACCGGAACAACGCCATGTCTCGATGACGGTCTTTCACCACACCCTCCTCGGGTCTCAGGACAAGAGCCCGTGACCCTGCCCGCTCACGAAGCCGGCAACCAGAGGCAACTGGTGTTGGCCAACAACCCGCCACCGCTCAACCGCGCCACGGTCGACCACACCGGGCCCGGACCGAACCGGATGACCACGGCCCGCGTCGCCATCCCGATGGCCTCGACCGCGTCACCCGCCGCCGACCCCGCCGGGCCCGGCGGATCCACCCCCGGGGACAACACCAGCGCCCACTGCGTGAAGAACACCGCGATGACCGCCGCCCTCGACCGGAACCGGCGCAACCACCCCCGCACCGTCGCCGCCGGCAACCCCAACCTCACCGCGATCGATCGGTGGCCCTCACCGCCCACGTGCGCGACCAGCGCCGAGCCGATCACCGCCACGTCATCGCGGCGGCGAACCAGCAGGTCATCGGGCAACAACACGTGCGTCGCTGAGCAACCCGCGCAGCGGCCACGGCGGGGCCGCACCCGCCGTTCGCCGCCCGCGGACCGCACCGTCCGCCACCTCGCGTACGCCCACGGCACCAACCGGCCACCGCACCCGCCACACCGCAACAGGCCCGCGATCAACTCGCTCTCGACCCGCACCGGATCGCCACTTACCATGAGCACCGATGCCTCCGGCATCACTCAGGAAGGGCCCCCTCGAGCAACTGCCAAGAAGAGCGAGGGGGTCCTTGCGCGTACAGACATCCCCACGCTGACGCATCCCCACCGCCACCACCAACCCGATCGCGTCCTCACCCCCGATGGCGCAACCCCACCCCCGCGTGGTCATCCACGATGGCGCCTAACAAGCGCTGCGCTTCGTGAGGCCGCAGCGCTTGCTGTCGCAAACGAGTTCAAGCTTCCGTACTACGCGGGCTCCTCGATGGTTGTCCGACTCGGATCGCACAATGCTCATCAGTTCCTCAACGTGTGTGGCGACCTCTTCGCCGAGATGCTCGTCGACGTCAGCCTTGGGCGACCTCCTCACCTGAACGTCACCAGACAGCATCGAGTTCTCCACAACGCAAGCGAGCGACTTTGGGAGTCGATCCCTCGCACCGTGCCGAATGGTCGTGACGTCCAAGCACTGGTGCGGGAGATCGTGGCTATCGCCCAGGAGGAGAATGCGAAGCCTCGCATGCCCTACCCTCCTGGCGTTACTGGTACCGCTCTGCTCATGGCGGAGCGCAAGACGTTGCTTGATCCCGAATATCGAGCGAAGAACCCGGGGGCTGAGCGGCTCTTCGCGGCCCTCGCATCGGCCGTCGCATACAACATTCTCAATGCGGACCTCGATTACTCGGTGAAGAAC
>JACCUM010000546.1 GCA_013811805.1 Geodermatophilaceae bacterium
TGGGCCGGGGCCTTTCGCCGAAGCGAGCTCATCGCCCTGGACGTAGGCGATGTCAGCAGCCACGAGGATGGGCTCCACGTCCACCTGGCCCGCAGCAAAACCGACCAAACCGGGGCCGGCCTCCTCAAGGCGCTCCCGTTCGGATCCACTCCTTCGACGTGCTCGCCCTGCGCCTGGCGGGCATGGCGCGAGGTACTCGACACCCACGACCGCGCCGGACCCAAAGCCGTCAAGCGGCTCCTAGAGCAACAACCGGACCCGGCGGCTCGGAATCACATCTGCCGCGCACCCAGCCGCCCCGACCCGCTGCCACCGTCCCGCCCGCTGTTCCGGCCGATCAATCGCCACGGCACGGTCTCGGACCGGCGCCTCTCCCCCGCCGGTTTCGCCGGCGTCATCAAACGCTACGCAGCCCTGGCCGGTACGAATCCGGACCTGATCGGCGGGCACTCTCTGCGCGCCGGCTTCGCCACCCAGGCCGGACGCAACAAGGCCTCGGTTTCGGCGATCATGGCCCAAACCGGGCACCGCTCCCCCGCGACCGTCTACGTCTACCTACGACGGGCCGCGCCCCTCGAGGACAACGCAGTCACAGACGTGGGGCTGTAGCTCGAGGATGGTCACTAGCCGCGGACGTTCGTCAGTCGAGATCCGTCGGCCTCGACCAACACGTGGTCGCGGTGACCGCGCACGTGCACTGCCCAGGTCGGCATGGGAGCCCCTTCAAGCGTTCGGCTCGACCCGCCCTTGCATCGCACGGCTCGTGTCCCCTCTCGCACCAACTTCACCAACTCCAGGGCTACGCGCAACCCGATCGCCGGCCGGAACCCTTGGCCGGGGCCGTACTCGGTGGTGATGACCCGCAGACCTCTTCGAGCGCCGAAGCATGCCGGTCCTCCCTAGTCCGTTGGACTGAGCGAACGCATCGACTCTTGCCGAAGTCGGATGCTCAGACCCGGATCCGTGAGTAGTACACGTGTCGCGGGTGTGTACGCAGGAAGAGACGCCTTTCAGGTTGGATAATCGGAGTTGTTCAGGCTTCGAAGATTCCGAGCACCGGAAGGCGCCTTTTCAGTGTCCAGGTTACAGGGTCCAGTGCATGTCGGGCGGGCGGATCGCCGGTTGACTCCGGCGGCGGGGTTGTCGGTGGTCGATGAGGTCGACCGGATCGTCGGGCTGTCGGGCCTGCTGGAGGAAGGGATCGGGCAGGTCAAGCAGCATGACCGGGGCGTCACGGGTGCGCAGACGTTGGTGGCTACTCGCGCATCCGGGTCAGAGCCTCCACCAGACCCGGGGCGATTCAGTCCGGGTCTGGGTGCACCACTATAACCACCATCGGCCTCGCACCGCCTGCGGCAATCAGCCCCCGGCCTCACGCCTCCACGCCACCGCCGACAACGTCATGACCAACTACAGTTAGCGGCCAGCACTGCCGCGAGGCCCTCTTGCAGATCCTTGACGAAATACTCGGGAACCTCCAGCGACGGGAAATGTCCCCCGGCTTCAGGCGACCTCCATCGGACGATCTGTCGGTACCGCTCCTGTGCCCAGGCGCGCGGACACTTCTCGATGTCACGGGGATATATACTGATTGCAGACGGGACGCCAACCCGAAGTTCGGGGTCGAGCGAGTTGTGGCTTTCGTAGTAAATGCGGGCTGACGATGCGCCGGTTCGCGTCAGCCAATACAGGGTGACGTCGTCGAGAATGCTGTCTCTGGAAATCGTCTCGAACGGGCTATCTTCGGTATCTGTCCACTCAGCGAACTTGTCAAGGATCCAGGCGAGAAGCCCGACTGGTGAGTCGACGAGCGAGTAGCCGATGGTCTGCGGTCGGGTCGCCTGCTGCTTCGCGTACGCCGCGTGGTGGCGCCAGAAATCGCGGGTTTCCTCGGCCCATTTGCGCTCGGTCGCCGTCAGCCCGTCCGTTGTCAACCCGGGCGGTGCCTGCGCGAGCGTTGTGTGGATGCCGAGAACGTGCTCTGGGAACCTGCCGCCGAGGATCGTGGTGATCACACCTCCCCAGTCGCCGCCGTGGGCTACAAACTTGCTGTAGCCCAGCCTCCCCATCAGTTTCACCCAGGCGGCCGCGATCTTTTCGGTTCCCCACCCGGTGGTGGCCGGCTTGTCACTGTAACCAAAACCTGGCAGCGACGGGACTACGACGTGGAACGCTGGTGCGTCTGCGTTTGTCGGATCTGCCAGTTCGTCTATTACATGGGTGAACTCAGCAATGCTGCCTGGCCAGCCGTGTGTCAAGATCAGAGGGGTGGCGTCTGCGCGGGTGGATCGGCGGTGCAGGAAGTGGATTCCCAGATCGTCAATGATCGTGCGGAACTGGCCGATCTGGTTGAGGCGCGTTTCGAACGACCGCCAGTTGTACTCGGTGCGCCAGTAGTTCACGACGTCCACGAGGTCGGCAAGAGGAACGCCCTGTTCCCATCGGTGAGGGTCGGGCGCGGCGCGGTAAACCGTCTCAGCTTCCGGCAGCCGTGCTGCGGCCAGTCGCGCGCGCAGGCCGTCGAGGTCAGTGTCGGTTGCGTGGGCTTCGAATGATTGCACGTCGCTGGTTTGACGGTTCATGAGATGCCCCCGCCGGGGTGAGCTGACGTGGTGACAACGCCACGATCAATGGCGGCCGCAGCGTCGGTGACGCACCAGTGTGTGGACATGAGACCTCCTGGTCATCGGTGGAGCCGGCTTGGACCTGCCGGAACCGGCTAGGACGGTTCTAGCACGTCTCGATGTCGCGTTCAACCAGCTAAGGTGGTTCCATGAGCGCTCGGTTCCCTGCCTTCCGTCTCGGTAAGGTGCTCGCGACCAGCTTCACGGGGACCCTGACGGAGCGTCATGGCGACGCTGTGGAGCGCATCCCTACGCCGAACCGACTCGTCGACTGGCTGGCGGTGAGTGGCCTCGCCGTGGAGTCCTGCACCACCGCCCAGCTCGAACGCGCTTGGGAGCTGAGGGAATCAATTCACGCCGCTGCGACAGCGGCCGCGCGCCGAGACCCTCTCCCTGTGTCTGCTGTCCAGATCATCAATGACTGCAGCACTCAGGGTCGGGCCGCGGCTATCTTGACGCCCGAGAGCAATCGGCAATGGCGACTTAGCTCGACTTCCTCCGTGGAGGATGCCCTAAGCGTTATCGCCGCCGACGCGATCAGCATCATCGCAGGTGAACGAGACGGAGAATTGGCCTTGTGTGCATCGCCAACCTGCCAAGCCGCCTTCTTCGACACCAGTCAAAGTCGCTCCCGCAAATGGTGCGACATGAACACGTGCGGGAATCGTCAGAAGAAGGCGCGCTTCAATGCCAACAATCGCAAAAACGCCAGATCAGCAAAGTAATCGATACTCTCGGTACACTCAGCCCCCTCCCACGTCTGCGACACATCTGTCGATTTGGGTGCACCTCAACGGCACCACTAAAAGCCATACGTAGCCTGTCGAGCTGATGTCAGTGGCGCGACCCTTGCGTCGCCCCACGGAGACGAATCAGGCCGGCCGCCTCGCGCTACTCGCACTCCCGCGCCATGGAGCGCCGTCGGAACCACGCCATACAGGCTCTTCAACTTTGAGCGGGCAGTGATCTTGATGCTGCTGTTGCTGCCCGGTGTTTCCGGGTGCAGTGGAACCGTATCCAGCGGTGGCTGTTGGCGGTGTTGCGGAATCCGCAGGCCGATCGTTTCACCTGTTTGAGGAGCCGGTTGAGGCCTTCGGTGCGGGCGTTGGTGATGCCGGTGTCGATGAATGCCTCGATCGCCGGCCACCAGGTCTCGACGGTGGTGGCCAGGGTGGTCAGCTCGTCGATGTCGGCGCGGGCGCACCAATCGTAGAAGGTGTAGAGCCTGGCGGCGATCTGATCACGGCCAGTGTCGGTCCGGGCCAGCGCGAGGAGCTTGCGCAGTTCTTCCTTCGCGATCCAGGCGGTGAGGATCTGCGCGGACGGGTCGGAGTCGATCAGGGAGTTCCACATCGTGGTGAATGCCTTTTGCGACAGGCGTTCCCGGGCTGAGAGGAGCCGGCGGCGGTTGGCCCAGGCGGGGTCGATCTTGCGGCCGCGGTGGCCCTTCTGTTCCCAGATCACCCGGCGGCGGATGTTGGTCACCGCGTCGTTGGCGAGCTTGACGATGTGGAAATGATCGACGACCAGCCTGGCATTGGGCAGCAGCCCCGGCTGTGCTGACCGCCTTGGCATAGACCGCTGCCGGGTCGATGGCCACGAACCGGATCGCCTCCCGGAATTCGGGCGAACGCTGGCCCAGCCAGTCCACGACGGCCGCGCTGGTGCGGCCGGTGGCCTGACCGAGCAGGCCCTGATCGCCGGCCAGGTCGACGAAGCCGGTGTCGTAGGGATCGACTCGGGCCCAGCGGCCGGTGAGCTCGTCGTAGACCCAGCGTGGCCGCCCGCGCCGGGTCTCATCGATGCCCAGCACCGCAGTCGGTTCCGGCTCGGTCAGCTGCGCCTTGGCGGCCTCGGTGAACGCCGCCTGCGCGGTCGGCCAGGACACCCCGAACGCGTCGGAGACCTCGGCGATGCTGCGGGCCGCGTCCCCGACCGCACCGGCGATCGCCCGCCGCAGCCGGCCCGTCGTCCGCCGGCCCGCGGGCACCTGGGGGATGCACTCGGTGAACGACCCCCGCGCACACTGCGACTGACGGCAGCGCCAGCGAACCTTGTGCCAGCGAACCCGAATCGGATCATCCCCGTAGGGCAGATCCTTCGGCGCAGTAACGGTTTTCCCCTTCACCGACCTCGACACAGTGCCGCACTCCGGACACCCGGCCGCGGCCGAATCGGCGGTCACCACATGCACCACCCGAGCACCGTCGGCGGCCCGTTCGACACGCGCAACCCGAACACCGGGCAACCCAAACAACAACGTCGTACCGTGATTCACGCCCGTGGCCTCTCTCGTCGACTGCCTCGCAACAGTCAGACTTCAAGAGGTCACGGGCCTCCACGTCCAGACACGCCGAACGATGCCAGGAACCGACCCTGCCCGCTCAAGATCGAAGAGGTGTGCCACGAACGAAGGAGATCGGGATGACGTAGGTAGTCCTCGGGTCGAGTTCGGTGCTGTGTGATCGATGAAGGTTTGGCCCTTCGGAGTCGCCCTGCGTGGGGGAGGCTTCAAACCGCCTCATGCTGCGGTCGCTGGAATGCGGTCCGTGGTGAGCGATGAGGAAAAGGCGCCCGGTGAGGTGTCAGGTG
>JACCUM010000004.1 GCA_013811805.1 Geodermatophilaceae bacterium
GCCGTACCGTCCGGCCCCACCAACATCGAGGCACCCGCCGGCCGGGGCGCAGACCGCCAGGTCGCGATCACCGTGCCCACGCCGACGGTCTGGCCGGCGGTCCACCAGCGGAGCAGGTCGCCCATCACCTCACGCATGTGCGATCTCCTCGGCGAGCTCTTCGAAGGCGGCCAGGCTGTGACCGGATACGAAGGAGTCAACGTGCGGAAGGGCTGCGGCCATTCCTCGGGTCAGCGGCTCATACCCCGTACGGCCCTTGTGCGGATTGACCCAGATCACCCGGTGTGCCAGCCGGTGCAGCCGCGACATCTGCCCGGCCAGTGAGTCCGGATCGCCGCGCTCCCAACCGTCGCTGGCCAGGATCACCACCGCGCCGCGGGCGACCCCGCGCTGCCCCCACCGGTCCAGAAAGGCCTTGAGCACCTCGCCGAGTCGGGTGCCGCCGCTCCAGTCCGGGATCGCCGCACCGCTGGCGGCCAGCGCCTTGTCCGGGTCACGCAGCGCCATCTCACGGGTGACCCTGGTCAGCCGGGTTCCGATGGTGAAAACCTCGGTGGTACCGGGATGGGCCCGGCTGAGCGCGTGTGCGAACCGCAGCAAGGCGTCGGCGTACGGAGACATCGACCCGCTCACGTCCAGCAAGACCACGACCCGCCGCGGTCGCTGCCTTGCCTTGCGCCTGGACAGCGAGACGATCTCGCCGCCGTTGTGCAGCGCCCGCCGTACGCTCCGCTCGACATGGACGTTCCCACGGTTGGCCGGGGCACGGCGGCGGGACCGGCGCAGCGGAGGGTTCGGCGTGAGCAACGCGAAGAGTCGCTGCAACTGCTCGCGTTCGTCGGGGCTGAGCTGGCCGATGTCGCGGTGGCGCAGGATCTCCTCGCCGCTGGCCGCCGCCGCGAGATCCGATGCCTCCGACGCGCTCTCTTCGCCGTCGGTGTTGTCGATGCCCATCGGCGCCGACGCGAGAAGTCGCTGCTTGGGCTGGCCGGAGGTCTGCAGCTGGCGCGGTGCCTCGCCGGCGAAGTAGGCCGCGAACGCGGCGTCGTAGCGCCGTACGTCGTCCTGGCTGGCGCACAGCGTGAGCCGGCCGGACCAGTACACGTGTGAAGGGTCCAGGACGTCGAGCTCACCCACCGCGCGGACCATCGCCTGGACCCGATCGGGGGAGGCCTGAACACCGCTGTGCCGCAAGGTGCGGGCGAACGCAGTTACCGTCTCGACGACGTCCCGTACCAGGCGCGGTGATCCGGGATCGGACATGGCTTCCAGGATGCCACCCCGGCCCATAACGCCGGTTCGCTACACAACCTCCCGATTTTCATCCGCCTCAAAGTGCCGGTTGGATAGCGAACGGGGCGAAAGAGCCGCGGGGCGGGGCGGTCGAGTCAGCTGCCCAGCAGTGCCGAGAGGCCGAGTGCCTTGACCCGGTCGGCGTCCTCTCGATATTTCAGCACCGCTCCGAGCGTCGCAGCGGCCCGCTCGGGGTCGATCTCGCGGGCGCCCAGGACGTGCAGTGCGGTGGCCCAGTCCATCGCCTCGGCGACGCCGGGCGGCTTGAGCAGATCAGCCTGGCGCAGTCGCCCGGCCGCCCTGGCGACGTCGGCGGCCAGCTGCTCGGTGATCTGCGGCAGCCGGGTGCGCAGGATGGCGACCTCCCGGTCATAGGTCGGGTGGTCCAGCCAGTGGTAGAGACAGCGGCGTTTCAGGGCGTCGTGCACTTCGCGGGTGCGGTTGGACGTGAGCACCACCAGCGGCGGGGTGATGGCGCGGATGGTGCCGATCTCGGGGATCGAGATCGTGAAGTCGGAGAGCATCTCGAGGAGAAAGGCCTCGAACTCGTCGTCGGCACGATCGATCTCGTCGATCAGCAGAACGCTCGGCGAGTCCTCCAGCGCCTGCAACAACGGTCTGGCCACGAGGAAGCGGCGGTCGTACAGGCTGGCCTCCAGCTTGTCCGGATCGTCGGTCAGCCCGGCCGCCTCGGCAGCGCGCAGGTGCAACATCTGCCGCGGGAAGTCCCAGTCGTAGAGGGCTTGACTGGCTTCCAGACCCTCGTAGCACTGCAGGCGGTACAGCGGCCGACCGGTCGCCTGGGCCAGTGCGGTGGCCAGGGCGGTCTTGCCGACACCGGCCTCGCCCTCGGTAAACAGCGGGCGTCCCATCGCCAGCGCCAGGTAGGCGGCGGTCGCGATCCCCTCGTCGGCGAGGTAGCCGGTGGCTTCCAATGCCTCCCGGAGCTGGTCAGGGCTGGACCAGCTCGTACCTGCGCTCACGTACCGAGCATGCCACGGCGCCCAACCGGTCCCCTCCCCCGTGATCTTGACCTTATTGCGGCGACACGCCGTGTTCTGCGGCCGGAAACCACCAAAAGGTCAAGATCACCGAGGTTCGGAGGGGTTAGCGTGCTGAGCATCGCGCGTACCGAGGTCGGCTTCCTCTCCGCCGGGCTGCGCTGCGCCGCCTGGCTCTACCGCCCGGCCGGTCCCGGGCCGCATCCGGTTGTCGTCCTGGCGCATGGGTTCGCCTTCACCCGGGAGGCCCGGCTCGACGCCTACGCCGAGCGCTTCGTCGACGCCGGCCTCGCCGCGCTGGTCTTCGATTACCGGCACTTCGGCGCCAGCGAGGGGCAACCACGGCAGCTCATGGACATCGACCGCCAGCTCGGGGACTGGCGCGCCGCGATCTCCTACGTCCGCTCGCTCGACGGGATCGACGCCGACCGGGTTGCGCTGTGGGGGACGTCGTTCAGTGGCGGGCATGTCGCCGCGTTGGCCGCAGCCGATCCGCGGGTTGCCGCAGTCATCAGTCAGGTGCCCTACTCCGGGTTGGGCGGCCGCGGCCGGCTGCCCCGGCCGGTGTTCCTGGTGCGGATGGTCGCCGCCGCCGTACGGGATGAGGTACGTGCCCGACTCAGCCGGGCACCGGCGTACCTGCCCCTGGTCGCCGAGCCGGGCTCCGAGGTCTTCGCACCGTTCGTCGAGCGCGGTGCGACCGCTGCGCTGCTGGATCTGGTCCCGCCCGGCTACGGGTGGCCGAACCGGTTCACGCCCCGGGTGATGCTCCGGCTGCCGGGCTACCGACCGTTCGAGACTGCCAGTCGGATCGGCTGTCCCTGGCTGGTACTGGTGTGCGACGACGACACGATCACCCCTCCCGGTCAGGCCGCGGCCCTGGCCAGCCGCGCTCCGCGAATGGAGCTCCATCGGTTTCCGATGGGACATTTCGAGGTCTATCTGGGCGAGTGGTTCGAGCGGGCGGTCGGCGTACAGACCGAGTTCCTCCGCCGGCACCTGCTGACCACCTGAACCCTTGGGGGACTTAATCCGGATAAAGTCACGTCAGCAGTGGCGCAGAAGGCACGTTATCCGGATTAAGTCCGCGCCGGCCGATGATCGCCGCTCCACACAGCGAAGCCCGGGCCGAATCGACCCGGGCTTCGTCTCTGGTCGCCACCGAGGCGACCGGCATGGTCAGTTCTTGAACGCGTCCTTGACCTTCTCGCCGGCGT